>DKOD01000125.1:0-1957 GCA_002469865.1 Alphaproteobacteria bacterium UBA7371
GCAATCTGAGCTGATTTGTCTGCCCGGCGCACGGCCAGATCCACCGCATCCACGCGGTTGGTTTGCCCACCCCCGATGCCGACAGTGGCACCATCTCGGGCCAAAACAATTCCATTGGAGGTCACATGCTTCACCACCCGGAAGCCAAACACCAAATCGGCCAAAGCTGCCTCATCATCATTTGTTCCAGCCTTCACCTCAAGATCATGATTATTGATGCGGGCCATGTCTGCCGATTGCACCAAAAACCCGCCTGATACCGATTTGATTTTTGCATGTGGCAAATCTGTTGCCCTTGGCATGGTGAGGACACGAAGGTTCTTCTTTCCCGCAAAGATATCGAGGGCTTCCTTGGTGAAGCCATCGGCCATCACCACCTCTGCAAACAATTCTGCCATGGCGGAAGCCGCCGCCTCATCAATAACACCGGTCATGGCAATGATGCCGCCAAAAGCGGAAACAGGATCGGAGCGCAATGCCTTGTCAAAAGCCTGCTTAGGGCTTTGGCCAATGGCAGCGCCACAAGGCTGGGCATGTTTGATGATGGCCGAGGCATGGGGACCAAGATCGCGAAGATCTTCCACCAAGGCCCAGGCGGCATCGGCATCATTAATATTGTTGTAGGAGAGCTCTTTGCCTTGATGCTGCTGGGCCTTGGGCAGGCCGGATGTGGCCAAAGGATCAGCATAAAAGGCGGCTTTCTGGTGGGGGTTTTCGCCATAACGAAGTTCTTGGGCTAAGTTGCCGGTGATTGACATGGCTTCAGGATGGGCATCATCGGTCACCCCACCCAACCAGCGCGCAATCAGGCTGTCATATTGGGCGGTGTGGGCAAAGGCCTTGCGGGCAAGCTTTCGGCGCAAACCCAAATCAAGGGCATTTTCGTCGAGCCCGGCAATGACATCATCATAATCTGCCGGGTCCACAATGATAACGACATGTTCATGATTTTTTGCCGATGCCCGGACCATCGCGGGCCCACCAATATCTATATTTTCGATGGCTTCTTTGATGTCGGCTCCCTTAAGGAGGGTCTCGGCAAAGGGGTAAAGGTTCACCACCACCAGCCCGAAGGGCGTGATGCCCTGGGCTTCCATGTCCGCGTCGTCACTGGCAAGGCCCGGGCGCCCAAGAATGCCCCCATGAATTTTGGGATGCAGGGTCTTGACCCGCCCGCCAAGAATTTCTGGGGCGTTGGTGACATCGGCAACCTTGGTGACAGGAAGGCCAGCCCCGGCAATGGCCGATGATGTGCCGCCGGAAGAGACTATTTCCACACCCCGCGCCACCAATGATTTGGCAAAAGGCAACAGGCTTTGCTTGTTGCTCACGGAAATCAGGGCGCGTTTGATCATGACATATTCCTTCAACGAAGATTTGGGTTCTTGAACCGGCATGGTGTGCAAATGACCCAATGATCAGGAAAAAGACAAGGCACGGCCATCCATTGACGACCAATGGCTCATCAACCATCTATTACTTGGTAGATGTTGATGGAGGGAAGGCCCATGTATTGGGAAATGATGCTGCAATCGGTTCAGTCTCAGGCACCATTGGTGTTGAACATCACCAATGATGTGGCCATGGAGCGTGCGGCCAATACCTTGCTGGCCGTGGGCGCATCGCCATTGATGAGCAGCGCCATTGAAGAAATTCCCGAACTTGTTGGTTTTGCTGCCTGCAGCGTGATCAATATTGGCACCCTCAATGCCAACACCATTCCGGTTATGTTGGAGACAGCCAAAATGGCCCAGCAATTGGGCAAACCTTGGATTCTTGACCCCGTGGGTGCTGGGGCCACCAAGATCAGGCTGGAAACCTGCCGGCAATTGATGGCCTTTGAGCCAACCATCATCCGTGGCAATGCCTCAGAAATCCTGGCCCTGGCAGGACTAGGTTCCGGCGGCAAGGGTGTGGATGCGACCGATTCCATGGCCGGCATGAAGGAACATGCTGA
>DKOD01000125.1:2342-3229 GCA_002469865.1 Alphaproteobacteria bacterium UBA7371
CTCATCACCGATGGAACCACCACGGAAGAATTGGTGGGTGGCCATGACTATGTCACCAGATTAACCGCAACTGGATGTGCCCTCTCAGCCATGATGGGTGCCTTTGTGCCTGTTGCAGAAAACCCGCTTGAGGCAGCCGTTGGTGCCTGCCAACATTACAAAAGATCCGCCCGCTTAGCCTCCACCGAAGCCAAGGGTGTGGGCAGCTTTGCCATGCATTTTGCCGACCAGCTTGCCCGTTGATGAAGGTCCCTCGGCTCACCTTGGTGATGGGGCCTCAGGATTGCGGTAAGAAGGACATGAATGTTGTCCTGGAAGCATCCTTGACCGCTGGCCTGCCGTCTTTTCAATATCGGGTCAAAAACCAATCCTTGCGCCAAAAGCTTGCCCCAAGCATTTTGGCGCTTATGAAGCCCCATGACGCCCAACTTGCCGTGAATGATGACCCATATTTGGCCCAGGAGATGGGGGCGTCCATTCTTCATTTGGGTCAGGATGATATGGAACTGAAACAAGCCCGAACCATCATTGGCCCTGACATGATGTTGGGGCTGTCGGTGCGTCATGAGGAAGAGGCAAAAAATGTTGCACCCATTGCCGATTATGCCGGTGTTGGGCCAGTTTTTGGCACATTAAGCAAGATGGATGCTGCCCCCGCGCTTGGCCCTGAGCGCGCCAGGGCGATTGCCGACATGTTGCATGTGCCAGTTATATTCATTGGCGGCATCAATCATGGCAATATTGGCCAGCTTGATATTCGAGATAATGAGGGTGTGGCGGTCATCTCAGCCATCGCATCTGCGGAAGATCCGGCCCAGGCCACCCAGGATTTGTTGTCCAAATTGGCCATTAAAGGGGACATGCAGTGACCATTGCCCATTGTTTGA
>DKOD01000016.1:0-3920 GCA_002469865.1 Alphaproteobacteria bacterium UBA7371
CAAATAGAGATGACCTTGCTCGATGAGCTGGGGCATTTTTCGGAAAAAAAATGTCATCAATAATGATGCAATATGTGCACCATCAACGTCAGCATCGGTCATGATAATGACCTTATCATAACGCAAATCCTCTTCCCGATAAGCATTTCCAGTTTGGCAGCCAAGCGCGATGAGCAAATCGCCAATTTCTTTATTTGCCCGTATTTTATCTTCAGTTGCGTTTGCCACATTGAGAATTTTGCCCCTGATGGGGAGGATGGCTTGGGTCATGCGGTCTCGGGCTTGTTTGGCTGTGCCACCAGCAGAATCACCCTCAACGATAAATAATTCCGTTCCATCCCTGGAATCTCGGCTGCAATCGGCAAGCTTTCCTGGAAGGCGAAGTTTCCGAGTTGCTGTTTTTCTAGAAACTTCTTTGAGCTGCTTTCTTGCGAGTCTTTCCTCGGCGCGCTCAATAAGGAATTGCAGCAACAGATCGGATTTTTCTGGGTCTGCGGCCAGCCAATGCTCGATGTGGTCTTTTATTTTTCCATCAACAAACTTTTGGGCACCAGCGCTGTTTAGCTTGTCCTTTGTCTGCCCCTGAAACTCCGGGTCTGGGATAAAAATAGAAATGGCACCATGAAGGCAGTTATGAACATCATCTTGCGTGACCTGTGAAAATTTCGTGTTGCCACGCATCTGGGCATAGCTCTTAAACCCCTTGGTTAGCCCTGAGCGAAGGCCGCTGACATGTGTTCCACCCTGGGGTGTGGGTATGGTGTTACAAAAACTGGAAAAATCTTGGCCCATGTCTATCCAGGCAAAGGCCCATTCCAAAGACGAACCGTCAGCTTCATTTGCAACCCTGCCTGCAAATGGACGATGGCCAGCAAGTGATTGGCCTTCAATAATATCATCCAACCAATCGACCAAACCGCCGGGAAAGTTAAGAACATCTTCGCTTGGCACGTCCCCGTTCAAGGAGGATTCATTATTCCAGCGAACAGTCACACCGGCATTCAGATAAGCTTTTTGCTTGATGAAGCTGTAAAGGTCGGAAGGGGAAAAATGCAATTTGTCGCCAAAAATTTCTTCATCCGGTGTGAAGGTTACCTTGGTGCCGCGTCGATTGGAAACAGCGCCCAAAGCCTCAAGGGCCCCTATGGCATGGCCGCGCGAAAAGCCGAGGCGATGAAGCATTTTGTTGCGGGCGACCTCCACGATTGAGCTTGAGGACAGGGCATTAACAACGGAGATACCCACGCCATGGAGACCGCCGGAGGTTTTGTAGGCCTTGGCGTTGAACTTTCCACCTGAATGAAGCGTGGTCATGATGACTTGCAAGGCAGATTGTTCAGGAAATTTGGGGTGGGGATCAATGGGAATTCCACGACCATTATCCTCAATCGAGATTGTTTTTTCATCAATCAATGTGACGTCAATTCTGCTGGCATGCCCAGCGATGGCCTCATCCATGGCGTTATCAAAAACTTCTCGAAACAAGTGATGATAGGCACGTTGGTCCCGGCCACCAACATACATGCCTGGTCTTTTGCGTACCGGCTCTAATCCTTCAAGAACCTCAATGTCGGACGCATCATAACCCGGGGCTGTTGGGGTTGAAGAATGAAACAGGTCATCTGCAGACATGTTGGTACCTATCAATAGCCTTGTTGGTTGTCGGGCACGAATCACCGCAATGAACGCCGACGCTTTCTTGTAACCTACAAAAGAAAGGGGGGCAGCCAAAGGCCACCCCCCATTTGTTATGATTTTTGTTCACATCAGACAGAATAATACATGTCGAATTCCACTGGATGGGGTGTGTGCTCGTAATGATAGACCTCTTCCCATTTCAGCTCGAGATAGGCGTCGATTTGGTCATCCGTGAACACGCCGCCTTTGGTCAGGAATGCGCGATCTGCATTCAAAGCCTCAAGGGCTTCACGAAGGCTGCCACAAACCGTTGGGATATCCTTGAGCTCTTCTGGCGGAAGTGCATACAAATCCTTATCCATCGGATCGCCTGGGTGAATTTTATTCTCAATACCATCAAGGCCAGCCATCAGCATGGCGGAGAACGCCAAATAGGGGTTGGCCGTTGGGTCCGGGAATCTTGCTTCAAGGCGCTTTCCATTGGGGCTTGGGGAATAGGGTATCCGTATGGAAGCAGAACGGTTGCGGGATGAGTATGCCAGCAACACAGGGGCCTCAAAACCAGGAATCAAGCGCTTGTAGGAGTTTGTGGATGCGTTGGTGAATGCATTCAACGCACGGGCATGTTTGATAATGCCACCGATATAATAAAGGCATTGTTCCGAAAGATCAGCATAGCCAGTGCCGGCAAAAAGGGGCTTGCCATCACGCCAAATTGATTGGTGGCAATGCATGCCAGAACCGTTATCACCCATCACAGGCTTGGGCATGAATGTGGCGGTCTTTCCATAGGATGCCGCAACCTGGTGGATGCCATATTTGTAAATCTGGAGCTGGTCAGCCATGCGGGTCAATGTGTTGAACTTGATGCCGAGCTCATGCTGGGAAGGAGCAACCTCGTGGTGGTGCTTTTCCACCTCAACGCCCATCTCTGCGATTGCCGCAAGCATTTCACCGCGAAGGTCCTGACCGGAATCGACTGGTGACACCGGAAAATAACCACCCTTGGTCCGGGGGCGATGCCCCATATTGCCGGCTTCATATTCCGCGTCGGTGTTGTAAGCTCCTTCGTCGGAATCAAATTCAAAACCAATTTTGTTTTGGGCCACTGACCAGCGTACGTCGTCAAAGACGAAAAATTCTGCTTCAGGACCAAAAAACACGGTGTCGCCGGCACCAGATGATTTGACATATGCTTCCGCGCGGCGGGCAGTTGAGCGCGGGTCACGGCCATAATCTTCGCCGGTATATGGCTCAAGGATGTCACAGAAAAACACAATTGTGGTCTGGGCAAAAAATGGATCAATAAAACCAGTATCCAGGTCTGGCTTCAACAACATGTCGGATTCGTTGATGGCCTTCCAGCCAGCAATGGAAGAGCCATCGAACATGGTGCCTTCTTCCAAAAATTCCTCATCGACCATGGCAATATCGATGGTCAAATGCTGCCATTTGCCCTTAGGGTCTGTGAAGCGAAGATCCACGTATTTGATGGAATCTTCCTTAATTTGATTGAGAATATCTTGTGGTGTCTTCATGTTGGTCTCCCTTAGACTACCAATTACAATAGGTTAAACAGCTTCGGTTCCGCGTTCGCCGGTTCTGATGCGAATGGCATCATCGACATTGCTGATAAAAATCTTTCCATCACCAATACGGCCTGTTCTGGCGGCTTCAATGATGGCTTCCACAGCTTGTTCGGCCAAACCGTCATCAACCACGACTTCCATCTTCACCTTCGGCAGGAAGTCAACAACATATTCAGCGCCACGATAGAGCTCAGTATGACCCTTTTGGCGGCCAAACCCCTTGGCCTCAAGAACCGTAATACCTTGCAAACCCACTTCTTGCAGGGCCTCTTTCACGTCATCGAGCTTAAATGGCTTTATAATGGCTTCAATTTTTTTCATCGTCATCCTCGCTGGTACCTAATTTTGTTTATGTTTTTCATGATGGGCATGGCAAGCAGTCAGTTTGGGGGTGTTTTGCCCAAATAATAAGCAGACAAAGTTTTGTGGTGCCCATGGATTTGGCATAGACCCCACATTTTTGACCCATGGGTTTGGTGAGGCTTTCTTAACCCCAAAGAACTTGGGCACTTATTGGTTTTTGATGAGGCTGGTTGGGCATTTGTCTTACGTCTTGCCGAGTGCCGATGTTGGGCGTTAAGGAACTGGGTCGAATTTTGTGGCTTATTGATGCATGCAGCTGATCATAGTGAATGTATCGTTTGCCATGAGCATATGCGGGTGTGGTGGAATTGGTAGACACGCCAGATTTAG
>DKOD01000016.1:4303-5344 GCA_002469865.1 Alphaproteobacteria bacterium UBA7371
AGTGTTGTTGGGTTTTGCAGTTTGGCAGGTCGCTGTTGCTGCATAATAGTTAAGGATTGGGAAAAACATGGACGTTGCCGTTGTTAAAGATGAGGGCCTTTCAAAAGAATATCGGTTAACAGTGCCTGCTGCGACCATCGATGCAGAAATGGATGCACAATTGCTTGAGTTTTCGCAATCAGCGCGTTTGAAGGGCTTTCGGCCCGGTAAGGTTCCGGTTTCCTACCTGCGTAAGACCTATGGCCAACGCATGCTCGGTGATGTGATCACCAAGACAGTGGATCAGTCTGTTAAGGATTGCATCGAGCAACAAGATCTTGGCCAAACAATGCAGCCAAAGGTCGAAATAGTTGAGTATGATGAGGGAAAAGATCTGGTTCTCAAGGTTGAGGTCCAAGTGCTCCCAACCATCCCCGATATCGAATTTTCTAAGATCACCATCAAACGTCCGGTCGTTGATGAAAAATCAATCGAAGAAGAAACCAAGGAAGCCTTGGAACGCATAGCCCAGGAAAACACAAGCTACTCCGAAACCAAACGGATGGCTCAGAAGGGCGATGCGTTAACAGTAGATTTCAAGGGCATGATTGATGGTGAAGCTTTTGAAGGTGGAAGCGCTGAAGATTATCGTTTGATTTTGGGAAGTGGCAATTTCATTCCTGGGTTTGAAGACCAATTATTGAAGAAAAAGCCAGGCGAGGATGTAGAAGTTAACGTGACGTTCCCCGAGGATTACCAGTCGGAAAACCTTGCCGGCAAAGAAGCTGTTTTTGCGGTGAAGATCAAGAAATCAGAAAAGCCTGAAGCCAAGGGGCCATCCGATGAGTTGGCGCAGAATTTGGGCCTGGAGAATCTTGAAAAACTCACGGAGCTGGTTCGTCAGCGTGTTGGTGATGAATATGCAGGTCACAGCAGAATGCATGCAAAAAAGGATCTTCTTGACCGGCTTGATGAAGCTTTAGACATAGAGCTTCCCGCTCTCTTGGTTGATCAAGAAGCTGAGCAGGTTGCGCGCCAGATGCAGGCAGAACGAGGTGTCGT
>DKOD01000016.1:5723-9162 GCA_002469865.1 Alphaproteobacteria bacterium UBA7371
GACCATGACCATGATCATGAAGAAAAAAAGGTTGAAGTTACTGATGAAGACCGAGAATTGGCCCAACGTCGGGTCAAGCTTGGTTTGGCTTTGGCTGAATTTGGTCGGCGCAACAATATTTCTGTGACGGACCAGGAATTGGGCCAACGTATTGCAGCTGAAGCCAGACGGTACCCGGGACAAGAACAAGCTTTCATGAATTACGTGAAAGAAAACCCGCAGATGGCCGAACAATTCCGTGGCCCTATGTTTGAAGAAAAGGTCGTTGATTTTATTTTGGCCGTTGCCGAGGTAGAGGATGTGAAAACCTCCAAAGAAGATTTGATGAAAGAGCTGGTGGATTAAATGGATACAGGAAGCATGATGAACCTTGTTCCTATGGTGGTGGAACAATCCAACCGTGGGGAACGCGCCTATGATATTTTTTCAAGGCTGCTTAAGGAGCGCATCATCTTCTTAACAGGTCCCGTTGCCGATGATATGGCCAGTTTGATCTGCGCCCAGCTTCTTTTTTTGGAGGCAGAAAACCCCAAAAAGCCAGTTTACCTTTATATAAATTCTCCAGGTGGTGTTGTGACATCTGGGATGTCGATTTACGACACCATGCAATATATCAAATGCCCGGTGGCGACACTCTGCCTTGGTCAGGCTGCGTCCATGGGCTCCTTGCTGCTGGCTGGTGGTGCCGAAGGTATGCGTTATGCCCTGCCAAATGCTCGGGTCATGGTTCATCAGCCATCAGGCGGTTTTCAGGGGCAGGCTTCTGATATTGAGCGTCATGCAAAAGAAATCATGACTCTTAAGGACCGCCTGAACAAAATTTACGAAAAACACACGGGCCAAGCATTGAAAAAGATCGAGGCAGCATTGGACCGCGACACATTTATGACGGCAGAGGAAGCCAAAGATTTTGGGCTTATTGATTCTGTTGTTGAGTCCCGCGCTGCCATGTCTGGTGATGCCTAAAAAGACTTCGCTTGCGCGCAGCACCCTTGGCATGGTCCATTAAGGGTGTTGGTTAAGGAGAAGCTATGAGCAAAATAAGCAGTCCATCTGATGGCGACGGGAAAAACACCCTCTATTGTTCCTTTTGTGGGAAGAGCCAGCATGAGGTGAAAAAGCTTATCGCAGGGCCCACCGTATTCATTTGTGATGAATGCGTGGCGCTTTGCATGGACATCATCCGTGAAGAAAACAAATCCGCTGCGGTTAAATCTAAAGATGGTGTGCCGACGCCTTCGGAAATCATGACGGTGTTGGATGATTATGTCATTGGTCAATCCAGGGCCAAACGTGTTTTGTCCGTTGCCGTGCATAACCATTACAAGCGTCTTGCCCATGGTGGCAAAGGCAGTGATGTCGAGCTTTCCAAGTCAAATATTTTGCTTCTGGGCCCCACCGGAAGCGGTAAGACATTGCTCGCACAGACGCTTGCTCGAATTCTGGATGTACCCTTCACCATGGCCGATGCGACGACGCTGACCGAAGCAGGTTATGTCGGCGAAGATGTGGAAAATATCATTCTCAAGCTTCTTCAGGCCTCAGATTTCAATGTCGAACGTGCCCAACGTGGCATTGTGTATATCGATGAAGTCGACAAAATCACCAGGAAGTCTGAAAATCCATCAATCACCCGGGATGTGTCAGGGGAGGGTGTTCAGCAAGCCCTGCTCAAGATCATGGAAGGTACCGTGGCTTCCGTCCCACCCCAGGGTGGAAGAAAGCATCCGCAGCAAGAATTTCTTCAGGTTGATACAACCAATATCTTGTTTATATGCGGTGGCGCCTTTGCCGGACTCGAGCGCGTGATTGCGGATCGCAACAGCAAATCCTCCATTGGATTTGAGGCCATGGTGGAAGCCGATGAGGACCGCAAAACAGGGGATTTGCTCAAGGAATTGGAGCCGGAAGATCTGCTGAAATTTGGGCTTATTCCTGAATTTATTGGCCGTCTTCCTGTGCTCGCCACCCTAGAAGATTTGGATGATGCCGCCTTGGTGGAAATTTTAACCAAACCGCGCAATGCCCTTATCAAGCAATATCAAAAGCTTTTTGATATGGAGAATGTTGCCCTTACATTTTCCGATGATGCCTTGATTTGCGTGGCCAAAAAGGCTGTTGCTCGAAAAACCGGGGCCCGTGGATTAAGATCCATTTTGGAGGGTATTTTGTTGGATGTGATGTTCGAGCTGCCATCCTATGAAACCGTGGCCGAGGTGGTGATTAATGCTGAGGTTGTGGAAGGCCGTGCCAAGCCGCTTCTGATCCACACAGATCGCCAAGAGGATGCTGGCTGATATTGAATTGGTGCTTACGACCCACCATATATCAAGTTCATCCGTTTTCATTGAGAGTTTATCATGAGCAATAATGCACTTCCGGTCCTTCCCCTTCGGGACATCGTGGTCTTCCCACATATGGTGGTGCCCCTTTTTGTGGGCCGCGAGAAATCCGTTAAGGCGCTGGAACAAGTGCTTGATGATGAGAAGCAAATTCTGTTGGTAACCCAACGCGACCATGCTGATGATGATCCAAATGCCGATGATTTGTATGAGGTTGGTACCCTAGCCACCATTTTGCAATTGCTCAAATTACCCGACGGGACGGTAAAGGTTTTGGTGGAAGGGCTTGATCGTGCCCGCATCACCAATTTCACGTCTGATGAAGAATTTTTTGAAGCACAAATTGAAATATTAGATAGCAGCTACAGTGATGAGGCTGAGGCCGTTGCTTTGATGCGCGCCATCCATGAGCAATTTGATCAATATGCCAAGCTAAACAAGAAAATATCCCAAGAAGTCATTGATAAGCTTAAAGAAATTGATGAGCCAGAGAAGCTCGTTGATATGATGAGCGGGCATTTGGCTGCCAAGATCGAGGTGAAGCAAGAAATTCTTGAAACCCTTTCGGTCAATGAACGTCTTGAGAAGGTTCTTGGCCATATGGAGGGGGAGATTTCTGTCCTTCAGGTGGAAAAGCGTATCCGTAACCGCGTGAAGCGGCAAATGGAGAAGACCCAACGGGAATATTATCTTAATGAGCAAATGAAGGCGATCCAACGCGAGCTTGGCGAAGGTGAAGATGGGCGCAATGACATCGACGAGTTGGAAGAACGGGTCAAAGCCACCAAACTGTCCAAAGAAGCCCGTGAAAAGGCTGATGCTGAATTGAAGAAGTTGAAAATGATGTCGCCCATGTCTGCTGAGGCTACGGTTGTTCGCAATTATTTGGATTGGTTGATCGGCATACCTTGGTCCAAAAAATCGCGCAAAAAGGTATCTGTTTCTGATGCTGAGCGTATTTTGGACGAAGGTCATTATGGTCTGGATAAGGTAAAAGAGCGCATTGTTGAATTTTTGGCAGTATCAAAGCGTACAGGTGGCGCCAAAGGCCCAATTTTGTGTTTGGTAGGTCCGCCAGGTGTTGGCAAAACATCCTT
>DKOD01000103.1 GCA_002469865.1 Alphaproteobacteria bacterium UBA7371
GGTATGCTGGAATCATTATTCTTGGACAAAGAATATCGTGACGAGCATGCGGCTATTTCAGGGCAGCCTGCCCCGGCGGCATTGATTTACGCCATTGCCGAAGGGCTTACTTTAAATGCCACCGGACAAGGCACGGGCTTAGCCTTCCTGCACATGGAACTTAATGTTGATGGACCGGTTTTGGTGGGCGACACAATTCATGTGGAGTTAGAAGTTCTGGAAACCCGGCCGTCGTCGAAAAAGGGCAGGGGGCTTGTGCGCACCAAAAACCAAGTTGTGAACCAAAGAGGCCAAATCGTCTTAACCTACACGCCGTTACGGTTGATGGCTGGCAAGGATCATTGACAAGTTGTTTGTTGGTTATTCATTCGCGCTTTGGCTATTCATTGCTCTAATGATCTTGCTTGGGCTTGTTTTTGATCGGTTTTCTAGTCTCTTGGCAATAATGCCTCGCTAAAATTTTTTTATTCAATAGGTGAACTGAGTTCAATCTTTTTGCATGGCCAAATGGAAAGTTGTTATTTGATGTTTTGCGCAAAAAACTGCCCGGCATGCCGGTTGTGAGGGAATTTGATGGTAGGTTCCTTAAAGGCGGAACAGGAGCTTAACCAATGAACGTGATTGATATTTGTAAGCTTGCTCCGGTCATCCCCGTTCTGACCGTCGAGGAGCCAGAGGTCTCGGTGCCATTAGCCAAAGTTTTGTTAGAAGGTGGTTTGCCAGCAATCGAGGTGACACTTCGCACCCCCAAAGCGCTCGAAGTAATTCGCGCCATGTCGCGGATCGAAGGGGCTGTTGTCGGCGCTGGCACATTGCTGTCATCAAAAGACGTATGGTCAGCAAAAGAGGCAGGTGCAAAGTTTGGAGTTTCTCCTGGATGTACCCCAGCACTCCTTAATGCCGCGATTAAAGCAGGGCTACCATTGTTGCCGGGTGTTGCGACTGCCTCAGAATTAATGATCTTGCTGGATCAAGGGGTCGAGGTTGTGAAATTTTTTCCTGCACACCTAGCCGGTGGCGCCCCATATATTAAAGCGCTGCAAGCCCCATTTCCAAACATATGTTTTTGCCCCACTGGTGGTATCACAGCGGAAAATGCAGAAGAATATCTTCTTCTGCCCAACGTGGTCTGTGTTGGGGGCTCCTGGGTTGTGCCACGAACCACGCTTGAAAAACGCGACTGGACCACGATTTCTGAGTTAACTGCCGTGGCGGCAAATTTGAAAACATCACAACCGAAATCTACAACACCATAGCTGTGGGCCATGCATTATCGGTGCAAATGCGACCTCACGTTAACGGTTAGCTTTCAATCTTCAATGTGAAGATGTTGTTGTCCTGGTTGCCGGCAAGCAAGCTTTTATGTTGGCGCATATTCACGTTTCTGTCAGCATGGATGCAATATTCGTGCATTGAAATAATTGTTCTTTGCAGCCACATCATAAGAGGAGTTCCCGGTGCTAAAGATAAACTCTGTAAAGGTGCATCCACTTCGCACCAGGTTGGATAATCCCTTCGCTTTTTCGCAAGGCTGGGTTAGCTCCCGTTCGGCAACCTTGGTCGAAATCCATACCAATGATGGGATTGTCGGTTGGGGGGAAGCTTTTTGTCAGGGACTGGAAGTCCCAGAGATTTCGGCCACCATCACAAAAGAATGTTTTGCCGAAATGGTGATAGGTGAAAACCCGCTTGATACGGAACGGTTATGGTTTGCCATGTACAACAGATCACGCGATTTCGGCCGCAAAGGATCTGTTATGGCTGCCATTAGTGCCATCGACATGGCGCTTTGGGATATTGCTGGAAAGGTCTATGGCAAGCCTATTTGGCAACTTCTTGGCGGGGCTTTTCGCCATGAAGTTGAGCCCTATGCCACAGGTTTTTATCGATTGAAGGGGCAAAACGAGGCAAGTCGTCTTGTTGAGGAAGCCCATATGCATCGAGAGCGTGGTTTTCGTCATATGAAGGTTAAGGTCGGTTTTGGCATTGAGGATGACATCATGGTGATGGATGCCATCCATGCAGCCATGGAAGGGAGCGGCGTCACCCTTATGGCTGATGCCAATCATGCTTATGGCCGTGCCGAGGCGGTCTATCTTGGTGATGCAATGGCCGATTTAAAACTGCGTTGGTTTGAAGAGCCTGTGGCGCCTGAGGATTTGGACAGTTATGCCTTTCTTCGTGGACGTTTGCCGATGGCAATTGCTGGTGGTGAGAATGAACACGGGCTGTATGGCTTCAATACCTTGTTGAGGGCAGGGGCAATGGACATTGTGCAACCGGATGTTGGGTCTTGTGGGGGTATCACCGCCATGCGCCATATTATGGCTTTGGCACAGGCGTCAGGCATTGAGATAAATCCTCATGTTTGGGGATCTGCAGTGGCACAGGCTGCGTCGCTTCAGGTTATTGCCGCGCTTCCTCATGCGCATCATTCATTATTCGCCCGCCAACCAATTCTGGAATATGATCAATCCTCCCATCCCTTTAGGGATGATCTGACAACCCGCCCAATGGAGATGAATGACCGCAAGGTTGCAATTCCTGATGCGCCAGGATTGGGGATTGAAATTAGGCGTGACACTATTGAAGCCTACCGCGTTTAAAACATATTTATTTCTGCTGCGAGAAACGACAGAATTAAATACTGAGCAATTTACTTTGTGGTTTTTTTAAGATGGCACTTGCTTGGAATATTGCAAAGTGATTGCCGCTGAGCTGGGCAAATACAATTCACGCTGACATTTAGCTTGCCTGATCGCGCAGATCGTTTCTCAGATGCTCCTCGTCAAGTTTTTGGTTTGAAAATTTCATCCACGCGTCAACCCCCTGATAGAAAAACAATTCATATCCAGGGATTATCTCCAAACCGACTGACGTCGCGTCGGAAAGAAATTTGGTGTTTTTTGGTGTGTATATGGCATCAAACGCCCATACCGCTCCTTTCATGGCCTGGGCCGGTAACGGGGTGCCATCAAAGCCCACCATGCCAATAGGTGTCGCATTAAGCAGGCCATCGACCTCTGATGTCGCTTTGGTGGCAGTGTCAAATGCAATTATCGGTAGGCTGGGTGCCACGTTTCTTAACTCGTCCTTCAAAGTGTCAGCCTTAGTTTTGTCGATGTCGACGATCCTGATCTCGGTGGCTCCCAATTTGACTAATCCAAATGCAAGCGCACGACCGACGCCGCCTGCGCCGATCAAGCAACAAGTCCCGGGTGACGCTTTGCCACGCATCATGCGGTAAGCAGTCATGAAGCCAGAAAAATCAGTATTAAAGCCCCTTGGGCCATCCGTCTCAAACAAAACCGTATTGACCGCTCCAATGGCTTCCACAAATGGGTCGTCGATCGAAACTTTTAGAGATGCGCGTTCCTTAAAAGGATATGTGATATTCACCCCGCGGTAACCTTGAATGGCGCATTCATTGAAGACAAAATCAAATTCATTGCCCAGGTCAGAGGGTGAAAGCAGGTTATATTGAACATGAAGCCCGCCTTGCCTTCCTGCCAGGTAATGCAGTAGCGGCGCTTTTGAATGTTGAATATGTTCACCAATCAATCCAAGTTTTAAATTTATTATTTCGTTCATGGCCTAAAAATATCCTGTGAACAGTCGATTGTGACGAGGTCATGTGGTGCAATGAAGGGCTGCAAAGTCAAGGTGATCACCTTTGGAAGATTGGAACGCAAACGACCATCATACAGGCCTCAAAACCGCCATTGTTGCAAACAGCCTTTGCATGGGTTGAAAGCTTAGGTTTTACGTGCTCAGTCGATTTTTCGCGGCTGTTATCAGAGCCTTCTTCGTGATGCCGAAATATTCGAATAATTCTGGTGCTTTAGCAGATGCGCCAAAGCTTTTCATGCCCACGAATATATCGTCTGGTGCAAGAAATTGATCCCATCCAAATTGAACCGCAGCTTCAACACCAATTCGCGGGCCATTACCTAAGATAGCAGCGCGATCAGCCGGTTTCATTTCTAAGAACAGTTCCCAGCAACACAATGATATGACGGCAGCATCAATACCTTCAAGCCTTAGGGCCTGTTGTGCTTCGAGGGCAATTTCTACCTCGCTTCCAGAGGCAATGAACGTGATATCCCTGTTTTTCTGGTCGGGACGGATGTATCCGCCAGCAAAGCTATGTATGTCCCGAGGCGGTGGCATGAGATCCTGTCGGCTAAGAGCCAGCATTGTTGGGCCACTCATGCGTTGAAGCGCATGTTTCCATGCCATGACGGTCTCCCGCGCATCGGCGGGTCGCATGACCCAAAAATTTGGCATTGCGCGGAAGCTGGCTAGGATTTCAACAGGCTGGTGGGTTGGTCCGTTGGAGCCAACACCGATCGAGTCGTGGCTAAAAACGAACAGAACGCGCAAATTCATCAATGCTGCCATTCTCATGGCGGGACGTTCATAATCTGCAAATGCCAGGTAGGTTACGTTAACAGGGATCAGCCCGCCATGGGCTGCAATCCCACAGGCCATGGCACCCATTAAATGTTCGCGAACACCACAATGTATGTAGGTGCCTTTGCGGTTTGCCTGTGTAAAAGATTCTCGGCCTCTTTTGTGGTTGGTGGGTGCTTCAAGGTCAGCACAGAGGATACAGAGTTCTGGGAGTTGAGCCTCGAGTTTTTCACATATATCCCCGGATGATGCTATCGTTGA
Source organism: Alphaproteobacteria bacterium UBA7371 (assembly GCA_002469865.1). Taxonomy (GTDB): domain Bacteria; phylum Pseudomonadota; class Alphaproteobacteria; order UBA8317; family UBA8317; genus UBA8317. The sequence goes on from DKOD01000103.1 coordinate 4,675, forward strand.
ACGCGGGTGCGCTTCTTTTGTTGATAATTGTGCATCTATTTCAGCAACAACCTGCACCCAATTTTGGGGCAAGGCGCCACTTATCCTGCGTTTGAATTCATCAGCCAGCGGCGAAACAGACAAGATTGCGGCCCATTGACTAGCCGCTTCTTGCCCGCGTGTCATGGCGCTTGCCCAATCATCATAAATTGTTGGCGGCATCTCAAAAGCGCCATAAGGCCATGCCCGAGACGCTCGGGCCACAAGCGCATCGTCCATTGTTAAAGCTGCGCTATGTCCCCCACGTTTTCCTTCAAGCCTCGGAATACCGCGCGCAATCTTTGTGCGACAGGCGATAAGGGACGGACGGCTGTCAGATTTGGCTTCCCTCATGGCTGCGTCAATGCTGGGGATGTCATGGCCATCCACTTCAACCACGTGCCAATTTGCTGCAGCAAAACGTGCAGTTATATTTTCACTGATCGCTAGGTTTGTGTCCCCATCATCAGTGATATGATTATCATCCCAAAGAAAGGTAAGTTGTCCCAAACGCAAATGCCCAGCAAGGGATATTGCTTCTTGGCCTATGCCCTCTTGCAGGCAGCCATCACCCACAAAGGCCCATGTGCGGTGATCGCATAGATCTGAACCAAATTCAGCGCGCAATCTTTCCTCTGCTACGGCCATGCCGACCGCACAGGCGATTCCTTGACCCAAAAGCCCTGTGGTTATTTCAATGCCCGCTTCCTGCTCAATTTCAGGATGGCCAGCGCAGATGGAATGCAATTTCCTAAAAGATTTGATTGCCTCCATGTTGACTTTTTCATACCCGGAAAAATGCAACAATGCATAGAGGAGCATGGAGCCATGTCCATTTGAAAGCACCACTCGGTCGCGGTCTGGCCAAAGTGGGTTTTTGGGGTCAATTTTTAAATGATTGGCATAAAGGGTGGCAGCAATCTCTGCCATGCCAAGTGGTACACCTTGGTGACCTTCTCCCGCTGCCACAATCGCATCAAGTGCAAGAAAGCGCACGGCATCAGCCATGGACTGAATGTTCATCTTTTTCCTCCAATTCTCCTACCACTTTAAAACCTACACATAAAGGTTGGCCGGTGGACACATGCGGAGTTGGTACAGTCGATATGTTGATCATACTAATCTGGACAAGTGCTCAGCACCTAAACTTTGATCTTGCCCAGGTGGGTGCAAAAGCTTCATCATTTTTGACGGAAAGTCGAGTTGCGGCTTAAACATAAATAATACATTTAGGCTTGTCTTTTTCCTTATCACTTAGGCATTGTCTGCGTTCATTTCTTACCCAAAACGGAACAAGCATTTCATGAGACATGGCGGAGGAAATATGTCACTGATGCGGCGGGCATGGGCCATACGCCGACATGCTTTGCTCATGGGTGAGGTGCAGGGCCAAGGATATATCGGACAGGCGCTCGGTGTCGCGGATATATTGGCGGTCTCTTATTTCCATGCCATGAATTTTAGGGCCGACAATTCTGAATGGGAACAGCGTGATAGGTTTTACCTCTCCATTGGCCATTATGCCATTGGCCTTTATGCAGCGTTAATTGAAGCGGGAATTCTGCCGGAAGACGAAATTGCCACCTATGGAATGGATGATAGCCGCATGCCAATGTCGGGCATGGCAGCTTACACACCGGGCATGGAGATCACAGGTGGCTCACTGGGACATGGCCTGGGAATAGCAGTTGGCGCTGCCTTGGGGCTGAAACGCAAAAAGAACACTGCCATCATTTATAATCTTTTGTCCGATGGTGAGCTTGGTGAAGGTTCGACTTGGGAGGCGGTGATGTCTGCAACCCAATGGCAATTGGACAACCTCATCGCAATTGTCGATTTTAATAATCAGCAGGCCGATGGTCCCAGCCGTTCGGCCTTGGCGCAAGGAAATGAATTGCCCAAATGGGAAGCCTTTGGTTGGTTTGCTCAAGAAGTGGACGGCAATGACCTTGATGCACTCATGGTCGCCTTTGACGCGGCGCGACATCATCCTGAGCCTTGCCCGCGTGTGATCATCTGCAATACGAAAATGTGCTGTGGCATTAGCTTCTTGGAAGCCCGTGAAAAAACGCATTTTATTAGGGTAGAGCCAGATGAATGGGCAAAAGCCCTATTAGAACATGAGGAAAAAAAGCCTTTATGAGCATTCCTCCACATTCCCGCCGAAAATCAAAATATGAGCCTCGATCTCATGCTGGTGGCATGGATTCAGTACGCACCTCTGCCATGATCGCGTCACTTGATGCAGAGGGGCGTGAGACAATTGACGCCCCCTTCGGTCACACCTTGGTCGACCTAGCAAAAACGCGCGATGATATTCTTGGGCTTTCAGCGGATCTGTCAAAATACACAGACCTTCATATTTTTGCACAGGCATACCCAGACAGATTTTATCAAATGGGTATGGCTGAGGCTTTGCTTATGTCTGCTGCAGCTGGCCTTGCTCGTGAAGGTTTTGTCCCCTTTGCCACAACCTATGCGGTTTTTGCGGCGCGACGGGCCTATGATTTTATTGCCATGGCAATTGCTGAGGAAAACCTGCCTGTAAAAATAGCCTGTGCCTTGCCGGGTCTTACCACTGGATACGGCCCCAGCCATCAGGCGACCGAAGATCTGGCAATCATGCGAGCAATGCCCAACATGACAGTTGTTGATCCATGCGACGCTATAGACGTGGCAGGAGCTACCCGAGCCATGATGAACCATGAGGGCCCCGCCTACATGCGTCTGCTGCGTGGGAAGGTCCCCAAGGTTTTGGATGTTTATGATTACGACTTTGTTTTGGGGCGCGCGAAATTGCTATGCGAGGGGAAAGATCTTTTAATTATTTCCTCGGGCATCATGACCATGCGTGCGCTGGATGCTGCGAAGTTTCTAGCCAAAGAGGGGGTAGGAATTGCCGTTTTGCATAGCCCCACGATTAAACCATTAGATCAGGAGACGATCATTCGCGAGGTGCAGAAAAATGGTCGATTGGTTGTGGTTGCCGAAAATCACTCCATCACCGGTGGCCTTGGCGATGCTGTGGCTAAAACCTTGCTCACCCATGATGTCTTTGTGCCGTTGCGCCAAATTGGCTTGCCGGATGAGTTTTTGGACGCGGGTGCATTACCAACATTGCATGATCAATATGGGATCACGGTTGAACGGGTGGTAGGCCAACTGCGACATTGGCTTGAAGGATAATAAAGATATCTGGTTCAAAGAAGGGGTTTCAGAATGAATTTATTGGAAGGCCAAGTGGCTGTTATCACCGGCGGTGCCAGCCCACGAGGGTTGGGCAAAGCTACTGGCAAGCTCTTTGCCGCGCATGGCGCAAGGGTGGTGCTTTTGGATTTGGACGAAATGGAAACCAAACAAGCCGCCGCGGATTTGGGTGCAGATCATTTTGGCCTGGTCTGTGATGTCACAAGCAAGGATGATTGTGATCATGCGGTCGAAAAGATCCTCGCTCATTTTGGACAGATAGATATTTTGGTCAATAATGCTGGGATCACCCAGCCACTTAAAATTATGGATATTAACAGAGAAAATTATGATGCTGTTTTGGACGTAAGCCTTCTTGGAACGCTCAACATGAGCCAAGCTGTCATTCCACATATGAGGTCGCGTCAAAAAGGAAAATTGGTGAATATGTCCTCTGTCTCCGCGCAGCGTGGTGGTGGGGTTTTCGGGGGCGCTCATTATTCAGCTGCAAAGGCTGGTGTTTTAGGCCTGACCAAAGCAATGGCGCGCGAGTTGGCGTCAGATGGCATTCGCTCTAATGCAATTTGCCCAGGTTTTATTGCGACGGATATTACCGCCGGAAAGTTAACGGCTCAAATGAAAGAGCAAATACTGGCTGGCATTCCATTAGGGCGTGCAGGCGAAGCAATCGATGTCGCGGGATGTGCGTTGTTCCTGGCCTCTGATCTCTCCGCCTATGTTACCGGCGCTGAATTAGATGTGAATGGTGGTTCGCTGATCCATTGATCATTAATATTGATGGTTTTTTTGGCCGGTGCCAAATGCGATACCAATTTGTTTTATCCCCTGGATATTGAGGGGCCCTTCGACAACAAAGAGCATGAAGTAAAAATTTGGACTCGAAGTTGGGCATCAACCAATTTGGCTTGGCCATCATGAACAAGTTGGAGATGTCGCTGTGGATCTCGTCGAGGACTTCGCTGCCAAGAAGACCCACGACTTGGCCCAAAAGATCCCTCAGACAAGCTGGGCACAAAGGGCCGTCATGCAAAATTTTTTTGATTTTCCTCTTAGCGCTTATATGGGCCTTGTGTTGAGCTGTTCCATTTGTTGATAAATTTCATTGGGCAATTTCCCTAGATGTTTTTCAACCGCTTTCTGCGCCGCTATCTCGTCTCGCTTACGTAAGGCATCCAGAATGCTGTTATGTTGTTGGATCACGCGTTCGCGGTTTCGGCGTTGGCGTGCTGCCCTAAATCGCGCAAGCCAAAGTCGTTCCATGTAGGTGCGGTGTGTTTCGGTCAAAGCGTCATTATGCGATGCATGAGCAATTGCCTTGTGGAACGACATATCAATCTCAAACATGTCAAGCGGATCGATGTCATAAAAATGAGCGGCCATATGATCGACAATTTTTTGAAGATGGTTGAGATCTTCTTCAGTTGCGTTTTTGCAGGCCAATTTCGCGGAAAGTTTTTCAAGCACGATCAAAACTTCAGCCTGTTGCGAAGCAGATTTTGCACTTATTTGGGCCACAATCGGGCTACGTGCTGAGCGCAATTCCACCAAGCCTTCTTTGGATAATATGCGGATTGCTTCACGAATGGGTGTTCGGCTCACATTCATATTGGCAGCGTTTTCGCGCTCTTTAACAACATCGCCAGGTAACAAATCCCCACGCAAGATTTTACGCCGCAGTTGTTGGGCGACATTTTCTGCCAATGCAACGACATCAGACATTGGATAATCCCCGTTATTCCGACAACGTTCTCATCAAAAAACCAAACACCAAATTTCTTAATCAAAAGTAACAAGGGTCACGTGTTTATTTAACTTGATTTCAAGTTTTTACGTTATTGCAAATTAAAAATTGTTTCGCTACCGTCGTTACCGTGATGGTATACCATCCTAACTCGTGCAACAGCATTCATGTTATCAATGAAAAATAAGCCAGAACGGCGATAATCAGGGAGAAGAAAATGAACCTAAAAACGTTATTTACATCAGTGGCAGCCACCGCGTTAATTGCGGGAACCGCCATGGCAGAGCCCGTAACACTGCGCATTCAAACGCATTATGCAACCGAACACCCAACAGGCCAACGTTTGGCTCAGTGGATTGATGACGTCCAAACAATGTCGAATGGTGAAATCACCATTGAGATGTTCTATTCATCTTCCGTTGTTGGTTCAGTTGAAACCTTTGACGCTGCAATCAATGGCATTCTCGACTGCGACGCGACAGGTGGTGCTTACCAGACTGGTAAGAACCCAGCATTCCAGTTTGTTGGCGATATCATGGGCGGCTACGATACCGCATGGCAGCAATATTCATGGTTGTATTACGGGGACGGCTATAAGGCCGCTCAGGAGTTGTATAATTCATACAACATGCAGCTCATCGGTTGGTCGATTTATGGCCAGGAATCAATGTCTTCTTCTCGGCCCTTGGCTGGATTTGAGGATCTAAAGGGCTGGAAGTTCCGCTCGCCTCCTGGGATGGAAACAGAAATTTTTGAAAAGCTTGGTGCTAGCCCAATCGTTATGGATTTCACTGAGATTTTTACCGCGCTTGAAACCGGCATCATTGATGGTGCAGATGCATCCGGCCTAGCCAATAACGTTGGTCTCGGCCTGTATGACATCGTCAAGCATGCAACTTACCCAGGCTTCCACTCAATGCCATCCGATCACTTGGCCTGTAACCTTGATGTCTGGAATGGTCTCACGGAGCAACAACGCCGCATCATGGAAACCGCATGGCAGAAGCTGTCTTTTCAGATTGCGCTGTATAATGATCGTGCGAATGCCGCTGCTGCAGCGGAGCTGACGGCAAAAGGTGTTACACTTTATGACTGGTCAAACGAGGATCGTGCGACATTCCGTAAGGCTGCACAGGAAGCTTGGGCTGACTGGGCAACACGATCCCCAGAGGCAGCTGCCCTTGTGGACAGCCACATGGCTTACATGACTCAGCTCGGTTTGGTTGACTGATCAACCTAGCTGATATCCGACTTAGCCTAGTCCGGATCTATCATGAGCGTTAGCCGCTATTAACCAGCGGCTAACGCTCTAGCCTAAATTATAACTCTTTCTCATATTTTATGGAGCGTGGTTATGCATCGCGACAGTCTTTGGTTGGGCCCAGCCAAAAAATTGTTCCGTAACGCCGCTGTCGTTTTTGGAACGCTCACTGCTCTGATTTATGCCTATTTAATCTTTGGCCAATTTGCGTTTGAAGACCCCATTGGCATGTATGAGATGATCCGGCCGGCGGGGCGCCCCATTGTGGCAGCCATGCTGTTGTGCATCCTGGGTACTTTTTTATGCTCTTCTATTTATTTTTCTGACACCAAAGGCGCTATTGAAACAGAGCCACACGGATTTTTTGACGTGCTTTCCTTGGTTGCATCGCGCATGGCCATGATTATGACCGCATTCATTGTGGTCGTGATGTTTTATGAAGTTGTGTCACGTTACGTTTTTGCGAGTCCTACCCTTTGGGCGAATGAATTATCACTTTGGCTTGCCGCCTTTGTTTTTCTCTTTGCCGGTCAATATGCAATGCAGCAACGTAGCCATATTCGTATTTATGTTATTTACGATGTGATGCCGCGTTGGGCACAAAAAACCTCCGATATTATCTCCACAGTTCTGATTGTGTTCTTTGCCTTTGCCATGATTTGGGGTGGCTATAATGACGCGGCTACCCGCTTCATGCGGATGGAAACCTTTGGCACTGCTTGGGATCCACCCATTCCGGGCGTGGTGAAACCAGCCATCTTATTCATCATTGCATTAGTAGCAGTTCAGGCCGTTTCCAACCTTATTTCTGATTGGAACAAGACCCCTGAACATATTGGGCATGATGATATTGATGAAGTTGACATTGAAAACATACGCAAGACGTTGGAGCGATAAAAATGGAATTTTTAGAATTCTTCGCTTGGCTTAAGGTAGATAGCTTAGCCACAATTAGCATTGTCTTGTTGGTGGGAATCTTTGTGTTGTTGGCAATAGGTATGCCACTGGGCTTTGCGTCTGCGTTCTTGGCAATTGTTGTCTTGACCATGAAATTTGGACCAGAACTCTTATTCGGTGATTTTGGTAGGGGACCGCTATCGGTGATTGGACAAGCGGTTTACCGTCAGATGACGAATTACGTGTTGATTTCGGTACCGCTTTTTATCTTCATGGCAGCATTATTAGAACGTTGCGGCATTGCTCGTGACATGTATTCTGCTCTTAACGTTTGGCTCAGCCGCACCCGGGGCGGAATTGCCGTGGTGACGGCCATCATGGCCGTGGTTATGGCGGCTATGTCTGGAATTATCGGGGGTGAAGTTGTTCTTCTAGGCCTCATCGCACTGCCCCAAATGCTTAGATTGGGTTATGACCAAAACCTCGCGATTGGTACAATCTGTGCATCTGGCTCCCTTGGCACAATGATTCCACCTTCTATCGTGTTGATTTTCTACGGACTTGTGACCGAGACTTCGATTAAGGCATTGTTTACGGCATCCTTTCTGCCTGGCTTTATGCTGGCAATGTTTTTCGTCATGTATATCCTTATACGCACCAACCTAAATCCTAGTCTTGCCCCGCTTCCTGAACGTGATCCAGATGCGCCCGAAGGCCGGGAAAAGATGCTCCGTTTTTTGGGCTTTTTAAGCAGGTTTGCGCTTTGGGTTTCAGGCGTGCTTTTGGCACGTGTGGCGTTCCTCACCATCACGGGGGAGAACATGGTGACGGAAGGCGTTGATTCAATTCCTCTGGGCATGGTCACAGACATTCCTTACCTCGTCGGAGCCTTTATTATCGCTGCAGCGACCATCTATCTTGTCGTTGGGCGGGAGCGAACGGCAGAAGGTTGGGAAATGGGCAAAGGCTTAATTGCACCAACAGTGGTGATTGGCGTCGTGCTTGGCTCCATCTATATGGGCATTACAGGCATCACCGAGGCGGCGGGTATGGGCGTTGTCGCTGTGTTCGTCATTGGGCTCATTCGCCGCGAAATGACTTTCCTTATCGTGTGGGATAGCCTGATGCGTACCCTTAAATCCACGGGAACAATTATCTGGGTAACCATAGGTGCGGCTTCACTTGCAGCTTCCTACACGCTTGCAGGTGGACCGACCTATGTGGCCAACCTTATTGTTGCTGCAGAATTGCCCACAATGGGGGTGATCCTTATGATGATGCTTATTTTCCTCATTATGGGCATGTTCATGGATTGGATTGGTATCGTGCTTTTGGTGATGCCTGTGTTTCTTCCGATAGTGTTGCGCTTGCCTGTGGAGGAGATTGGCGTGCTTGGTCAGCTTGATCCGCGACAGGTTGCCATTTGGTTTGGCGTGGTTTTCTGCATGAACATGCAGGTTAGCTTCCTGTCCCCACCTTTTGGCCCGGCAGCTTTTTACCTCAAATCAGTGGCACCACCCCATATCACGCTTACGGCGATTTTCCGCGGGTTTCTGCCGTTTATAATGCTTCAACTTTTGGCTCTCTCTGTTCTATTGGTTTGGCCAAATATTGTGACTTTGTTTCTTTAAAGCTTGAAAGGTTTCAATGTCATGGGGTCACGCGAAGGGTTTAAATACCTGACGCGTGACCTTTTATTGCATAACCATCGACACAGGTTGTTCATGATCATGGCGTGACTTTCCCAACTGAATATCGTGGTTGCCAACCTTGATGATTGAGAATGAGCAACAAAGATGCGTGTGAATAAATACCCCCTCATGTTCACCACGCGGGGCGCTTTATCCATTGATTTAAAAGCCTTCTCCTATTTTGAAAGCAGCGTCCAACAACAACATGTATCACCAAATGGTTGAAGATTAGGGTAACGATGCTTTGGAAACTTGCCGAGGATGCTTCAGTGGAATAGGTGGGGCGCGAAATGCACCAAGCTTGGTTCGTGTGCCATCGGGGAACATCTAAATCTGAACGGCAACGCTTTGGAAAATTATGATTTTATGCCAAGGCAATTGGGCGCGATGATGTAAAGGGTTATGGATGGTACAGCAAGCACTTCCTGTCTGTGTTATTGGCGCAGGCCTCATTGGAATGCGCCATGTTCAGGCGGCGCTGGAATCTCCAATGGTTGCGCTCACCGCCATTGTCGAATCTAACCCCGACCATCGTGCGGCTTTGGCATTAAAGGGCCTTCCGATGGTTGCCGGTTTTGAAGATATTCCAATTGGCACCAAAGCAGCTATCATTGCTACACCCACACCCAATCATCACCAAATGGCAATTGACGTGATTGGCCGTGGTATGGGTGTGTTGGTGGAAAAACCCATAACTTCGACGATGGCCGAGGCATATTCAGTGGTGAATACGGCGCTCACGGCTGGTGTGCCATTGATGACCGGCCATCATCGCCGTTGTCATCCATTTATGGATGCGGCACGTGCGCGTTTGGTTGAACTCGGGGATATTGTAGGGGTCCAGGGAATATGGTCGTTACGGAAGCATGAGGCTTATTTTGACCCCATTTGGCGACGAAAAGCAGGCGCTGGTCCATTAATGACCAACCTAAGCCATGAGATGGACTTGTTGCGGTTTTTGATTGGTGATTTGTCTGAGGTCACCGCCATGACATCGACACAACAACGTGGTTTTGAGGTTGAAGATACCGCAGCCGTGGCGATGCGTTTTGACAATGGTGCATTAGGGTCCTTCTTGATCTCAGATGCCGGTGCTTCGCCATGGAGTTTTGAAACAGGTAGTTTTGAAAATCCTGCCATTAAGGGTACGGGCGAGGATTATATCCGCATCACGGGCTCAAAGGGCGCTCTTGAATTTCCCTCCCTCAGGCTTTGGCGCGCAAATTATGAAGGTGAGGTGGAATGGTCGAAAGGGTTGTCCGCTGAAAAAGGTCAATCCTTTTTATCTGTTGATCCAATTAGGTCTCAATTAGATCGGTTTGCCCAAATATTTGAGGGGGTGGAAGATGACATCTTGTGCGATGGTGCGGCCGGTCTGGCTGCCTTGCAGGCCACCTTGGCTGCTGCATTATCGGCAAAACTTGCTCGCAACGTCATGTGTGTTGATGTGCCACCAGATTTTCAGGGCATATAAGCCGGGCAGTTGATGAAGCATTACGAAACAGACAGACTTTATCGGACTAAGGTTTGCGGTATTTGTCGAAAAAAGGTTGCTTATTTTGTCGCGTTTTTGGACATTGTCTACCCATGAAGATGAGGGCCAGTTGGCTTCCATGTGCTTAGGTGATGATTTGGTCGATAACCATATAAAGTTTATCCATGACATGTTGGGAGACGACGTTTTTTTCTTGGGTAATGTCGATAATAATCATACCATCATGTGGGGATTAATATTTTGTTGGTCACAGTCAGGTCGGTGGCGAAGGCTTTCCATTTGGCACAGGAAGCGGGGATCACAAGCAAAGCAATTTATGATGGATGTCTGCTAGGCCAAATCATTCAAGAACAATAAAATTTTTTTAAAAAATACGCAGTTCTGCGCAGGCTGATTGGGCTTTTTCAAACAGAATGTAGCCATAGACGTTGGTTATAAAGGGAGGTTGGCCAAAGATTTTGGGTTTTCAAGCTGCATGCCCAGCCCCGAACATGCAAAATCCATTAAATTTTGGTGGTGGTAGGTTTGGTTGAATGTTTCCGCAAATTATTGATCGGACAAGATAAAATCTAGAAAGGAAAGCATGATGAGATTGCAAGGCAAGCGCATATTCGTAACTGCGGCGGGGCAAGGTATTGGTCGGGCCAGTGCCATTGCACTTGCACGCGAAGGGGCTCATGTCATCGCCACAGATTTGCATGAGGAATTTCTCGAAGATCTTGATGTGGCTGAGGCATTTGGATTGGACGTTTTGAATAAGGATTCTCTTATGTCTGAGGTCACCAAAGCGCGGCCAGATGTGTTGGTTAATTGCTCAGGCGTGGTGCATTCCGGCACAATTGCGCAGGCCACCGACGCTGAATTTGATTTGGCCATGAATTTAAATGTGCGGGCGCATTTTCATGCCATTCAAGCTGCAATTCCTGGAATGCTTGATCGCGGTTATGGTGCTATCGTCAATATTGCCTCTGTGTGCTCTTCCCTTCGTGGCCTTCCCAATCGGTTTATTTATGGAACGTCCAAAGGTGCGACTATTGCGCTTACAAAACAAGTTGCTGCAGATTACATTACCAATGGTATTCGCGCCAATTGCATAGCGCCAGGAACGGTGGACACACCTAGCCTTCAAGGGCGCCTGCATGACACGGGTAATTACGAACAAGCGATGAAGGATTTTGTGGCACGACAACCCATGGGGCGGCTTGGCACGGCAGATGAGATCGCTGAATTGGTGGTTTATCTCTCTTGCGATGAAAGTAAGTACATGACCGGTCAATGTATTGCCATTGATGGTGGGATAACCATGTAGACCGTTATGCGTGCACCAGCTCCCAGAGAACACCGTACCGTTGCAGGTGTCTTAGTAATGGCATTGGCCGTGGTTTTTTTTACTGGCATTGATACTTCAGCCAAATGGCTGAGCATCGTGGGTATCCCTGTTCTGCAAATTGTATTTGCGAGATATGCGGGGCATTTTGTCTATGCCTTAATGATCTTCGTTCCGCAGGAAGGCATGGGGGTTTTTCAGTCAAACGCACCTTTTAAACAATTGCTGCGCTCTTTGGCACTTCTTCTAAGCACCATATTAAATTTCCAGGCGCTAAAATACCTGCCAATTACGGTGACCACAACGATCTTTTTTGCGGGGCCAATTCTTATAACTCTGTTGGCCGTCCCGATCCTTGGTGAAAAGGTTGGCCTGCGCCGCATTATTGCAGTTTGTGTTGGTTTTATGGGGGTTTTGGTAGTGGTACAACCATGGGGTGTGGGGTATCACCCCGCGATGATCTATAGTATTGCGGGTTTGTTCATGGCCTCAACATACTTTATCATGACCCGGCTGTTGGCGGGCATTGAGTCCAATGCCACCCAACAAGTTTGGTCCAGTGGATTTGCGATGTTCGTGCTTGCGCCATTTGCTATTGATGAATGGATTTGGCCAGAGGCTCAACTTGATTGGGCCATCTTGTTCATCATTGGTTTGTTTGGCGCGCTTGGTCATATCGCAGCCACAACAGCCCATCGCTGGGCAGATGCTTCTATTCTTGCACCCCTTGTGTATACCCAGGTTTTGTGGGCGAACGTCGTCGGGATCTTTATTTTTATGACCTATCCCACCATCTGGACACTTGTTGGTGCGGCGATCATTATTGGCTCTGGTCTTTATATTTGGCACCGAGAGAGACAAAAAGCCAAAATCATTATTCTGTAAGACAGCAGAAATCCCGTTGCGGAGATTGTTTCTTTTTTAGATTGTTGGTTTTTTCAGCCGCGCCCAATAAATGGCATATCGGTGGCCATAACAGTCATGAATTGCACGTTCGCCTCGAGAGGCAACTCTGCCATATGCAGCACAGAAGAGGCCACATGGCTAACATCCATAACGGATTCAACCGCAATACTACCGTCGGCCTGGGGCACGCCTTTTGTCATTTTTCTGGCCATATCCGTTAGGGCATTACCAATATCGATCTGACCACAGGCGATGTTGAAACGCCGGCCATCAAGGCTTATCGAGCGGGTCAGCCCTGTGATTGCGTGCTTAGACGCGGTGTAGGGCGCAGATCCCCAGCGCGGCACATGGGCCGAAACAGAACCATTATTGATGATACGCCCACCTTGGGGAGATTGCTTGCGCATGATCCCAAAGGCGGCACGTGCTGAGATAAAACTTCCATTGACGTTGGTGTCAAAAAGGTTCCGCCAGTCACTCACAGACACCTCATCAATCGGTGCCCCAGCGAGGCTGACGCCGGCATTATTAAAGAGCACGTCCAAATGCCCCCAAGCCTCGTAAGCGTCATTAAAGGCTCTATTAACCTGAGCCTCATCGGTCACGTCACATGGTATGATCAAGGCATGATCATGTTTATCAGCTGTTTCCTCCAAGGCGTCAGCACGACGCCCTACAAGCCCAACATGCCAGCCATTGGCGAGGAAATGACGCGCCGTTGCGCGCCCAACACCGCCACCGCCGCCCGTGATGATAATGCTCTTATTCAAGGCAGATCTCCTAGTATGATTGTTTAGGCGGTTGCCTAGTGATTGTCCCTTGGGAGATCACGTCCAATTTTTTGGTATGCTGTTGCTAGTTCCAGACAGCCACCATCAGCCAACTGCCCAACATGGGTTCTGTAAATTTCCTGCCATGGGGTTTGGTGATGAAGTTCTGGTGGCTCCCACGCATCTATGCGTGACTGCCATTCTGCATCATCGACCAGTGCATCGAGGGTAGATTTTTTAAAGTCTAGCCTCACTTTGTCGCCCGTTTTTAGATAAGCCAAACCCCCACCGACCACGCTTTCAGGAGAGGCGTTAAGAATTGAGGGGCTTTCCGACGTGCCAGACTGTCGGCCATCTCCCACGGTGGGCAAGTGGCTTATTCCTTTGTGGATGATGTGGTCTGGTGGTTGCATGTTCACGACTTCTGCAGATCCAGGATAGCCAACAGCGCCAACGCCACGAATAAATAGGATGGTTCGCTCATCAATGCCCAAAGAAGCATCATTAATTCGGTCATGATAATCTTCAGGTCCTTCAAAGACCACTGCCTTTGCTTCGAAGACACCCTCGTTACCAGGTTCCGAAAGGAAACGCTCTCGGAAATCATCCGATATCACAGAGGTTTTCATGAGGGCTGAGTCGAAAAGATTGCCTGAAAGAACCTTAAAACCAGCTTTTTGGCGCATTGGTTTGTCACAGGTGGTGATCACATCATGGTCCAGCGATGTGTGACCTTCGAGGTTCTCTCCCATGGTCATTCCAGTAGCCGTGCGCACATCTTCATGGATTAGGCCCTCTTTGCGTAGCTCGGCCATGATAGCTGGAACCCCACCAGCCCGGAAAAAACTTTCGCCAAGATAGTGTCCTGCGGGCTGCATATTGAGCAAAAGGGGAATTTCATAACCAACTTTTTCCCAGTCATACACATTCAATTCCACCCCAATATGGCGTGCAACTGCCTGCAAATGTGGCGGCGCGTTGGTTGATCCCCCAATAGCAGCATTCACCACCATTGCATTTTCAAAAGCTTTGCGTGTCATGATGTCGGAAGGCTTCAGATCGTCATGGACCATTTGCACGATACGCTTACCTGTTTCGTAAGCCATTGCCATCCGTTCCCGGAAAGGCGCGGGAATAGCTGAATTTCCGGTGAGCGACATGCCCAAGGCTTCTGCCATGGCGTTCATGGTCGATGCAGTGCCCATCGTATTGCAATGGCCCAAAGAAGGTGCCGATGAGCAGACACGAGACATGAATTCTTCGTAATCAATCTCGCCTGCAGCCAAAAGGCGGCGGCTTTCCCAGACAATCATGCCGGAACCTGCGCGCTTGCCATTCCACCAGCCGTCCAACATGGGACCGCCATTAAGAGCAATTGCAGGAAGATCTACGGTGGCTGCCCCCATCAACATTGCTGGTGTGGTTTTGTCGCAGCCCGTGGTTAAAACAACGCCGTCAATAGGATAACCATGCAAAACTTCTACCAATGAGAGATACTGTAGATTTCGGTCAAGTGCTGCGGTGGGGCGCTTCCCGGTCTCCTGTATTGGATGAACAGGGAACTCCATGGGTATGCCGCCTGCTTCACGAATACCTTGCTTGATGCGTTCCATGAGAAACACATGAATTTTGTTGCAAGGGACCAAATCTGAGCCAGTCTGTGCGATCCCAATTACGGGTCGGTTGCTTTGCAATTCCTCACGTGTGAAGGTTGAATTCTGGTAACGCTCAACATAAAGCGCTGTCATTCCAGGGTTGTTTGGGTTGTCAAACCACTCTTGTGAACGAAATTTTTTACCTGCACGGGTGTTGGACATTTCCCTATCAAAATCCTCTTTTTGGTTATGTGGCCGTCGCATGGAGCCGATGGTTTTTCCTCGATATTCACGTTTGTGATTATAACGTGAAATGGTATACCAATGGCAAGCCTAATACGGGATGGGGGTTGCAAAGATGAAGTCACATATACGTGGCGTGGCCATGGTTATTTTTTTGGGGCTCATGACCGCGCTGCCAACGGCCGCGCAGGATGTTCGTGAAGCAACAGACGCGTGCCTCTCCGAAAAAATTGAAACAGAGGCGCAATTGCTAGGCTGCGTGACCAAAGCGTTGGCACCTTGCATGTTAGAGCCAAGTGATATGAATTCCAGCGCAACTTTATGCTTCAGAGGTAAAATTGAAGCGTTTGAGGCTGGAATTAAATTGGGTGTCTCACAATTGAGTGATCGTGCCACAAACGAGGCATTCAAGTTGATTAACATCGAATTGAAATATGATATGCTCAGCGGCCTTCTGCAATGTGACCGAATGGAGGAATTGGCGGCTGCATTTTCCAAATATGGAGCTGAAGCAATTCAGCGCCAAAAGGCGCAATGCAGAGCCACCACTTTGGGCCTCTCTTACGCAAGGCTTACCTTACGGGCCCAAGAATTTTGA
>DKOD01000047.1:0-5260 GCA_002469865.1 Alphaproteobacteria bacterium UBA7371
CATGGATTATCGCGGCGGGGCACGGGCGCTTTCCATGTTGAGGGTTGGCAAAATTGATGCCTATTTGTTCATTGATCGGCCAAGCTTCTATTCACCGAAGATTTCTCAAATCTTTGAGGATGAGCAATTAGCACTCACAACAAACATTCTGGGTTTCTTTAAAGGGGCTTCTGACGGCCAGTTGAACGGTTTTGTGCCGACGGAGATTGAATTGGTCTCTGACTTGCCTTGGAAAAAAAACTTTACCATGACCACGCTTTGCACGACCTCTGGCCTGTTGGTGAATAATGATCTGGGCTATGATGTCCTTGATAAAATCATCCTGCCTGTGAGTGAAGGCACGCTCGATGAGGAAACAATCATCAGCATGTCAAAAATAACATTCGCCTATGACTATGTTAGGTCATTGATTCAAGGATTGTGGGACTTTATTGTTGGCATCTTTAATTACATGACAATGCCGGGTTCCAACATGCCCAGAAATGAGGCCGTTTGATGTCACAACCAAATTATGAGGGCTTTGCAGAATTTGTTTCTGCAGAAGCTGAAGCCGGCCGATTGATAAACCGTTCGCAAGAGCGAGAACTACGTCGGGAGGGGGTCCGCTCCTTTGGGCTTAAGGATAGTGAAAGCATCTGGTTTGTTCGTGGCGTGGCAAGCCGCACTGGTGCCGCAGTCCAGAGCGATTTGGACGAACGTGCCGAGCGCATTCTTAAGATACAACTTGATGAAAAAAACCGAATCCGGAAGAAAGATTTTGACAACACCGCCAAGATTTACGCTGCCTTGATTAGTGAGAGAATGGACGTGAAGTCGGCCAAGATTCACCTCAAGGAAGTGATGGAGCGTAATGGCTGGAAACCGCGTAGGCATGGCCTTTTGCGCCGCAAAAGATGGTACAACAAAATCAAGATTTCATGAGTTTGCGCGGCTTCAGGGGTCGGTAGAGAAGCAAAAGCCCGAATACAAAAAAATTAAGTTTTGCAATCAGCCAAACCATGGCAGACATGGCATATACGGTGACGTAAGCGGTTGCCACCAACACCACAATACTGGCCAACAGCATTGACAAAACCCGCCCTGGGGGTGCCACGCGCCAGACGACAACGAAAATAACCATCATTCCCAAAAAAAAGCATAATAGCGACGCAACGCCTACAATGGTTTCCGGCCAGAAAATATCTTGCATCACGATATTGAGTGGGTTCGTAGGCCCCGAAAGAAAACCCAAAAAGGTTAGATCCCAATACGCATTCTTGGAAAAAATATTTTCCACATCACCCAAACCGCGTTGCAGGGCTTCAGACACCAGCACAAAACCCAAAAAGAATCCGGACAAAATTGCCAGTTTGTTCAGCATGGGAATTTCCACTTGAGGTGCAGATACGGGGCGGTTGGTAACAAATGATGCGAATCTGATGACCATGAACGGCACAAGAAGAAGCAGAAACACGGCCAAAAGGGCGTCCAAAAACCAAAACAAAAGACCCAGAAAGCTTAATTCCCCACTATCAAAAAAAACAACATGATTACCAAAAAAGCCCGTCATATTTGAACCAGTCGCTTGCGCAATAAGATGTTGCTCACCACCTTGTCCTCCGCAAGTTCGGTAATAAGCTCAATGGCATCAAATACACGTCGGTTATCAAAAAAGTTGAGCATGAAAGCATTTTCTGCTGTGGCATCTCGAAGATGATGACCCGTGCGTGGGGGGCTTCCCGGATAGGCGAAATACACAAAATCATTTATTAATAAGGGAGAGGATATATTAACCACGGACAATTTGTTGATCATGATGGTTGTATCAACATAACCAGAGCTAGCACCAAACAATTCCAAAATTTGGTTGATGATGCCATCGCGAACAATACGTATGCGGTTGGAATAGACCTCCAACCTTCCCCCAACAACACCAACGACCATGAGACATTTTTGAGAATCCATATTTATGGAATCGAAATTGGGCGGGGAATACGGCTTGGGGCGTGCAATGAGCCTAAGCAGCCAATTCTTTAGTACCTTCATCTTCATAGAAGGGAATCCCGAAGTGCATTTGCCTGGGTTTGACGGGAAACTCGTTGCACAATCCCAGAATAGGAAAGCCCCACGCCCAAGAATATCGCGAAGCCCAAAGGAAAGATAATTTGTGTTGCCTGCACGGATAACGGTATCAAACCAAATTGAACCAGGCTGGCAAGCAACATGATGATGGTGGCGGCGAGCAACAAGGAGCCCGTGATACCAAGGGCCAAAAAACTACTTACCAAAACCAAACGATAGGCCATAACCAACAAAAGCCCGACAAAGATTTTGGGAATGATCATGTTGGCATCAGACGATGTTGCCCAATCAAAAAAAGAAAAACCAAACGGGTTGTAGGTTCCAAATACCAAGAAGGCTGAGAACAAAAACCTCGCAAGAATATGATGCCAAGTAAAATGATTGTCGTGAATTGCCATGTCAAAACGTAGCCTCAATGCGCTCTTTTACATAACTGAACTCTATCAGAGTGAGCACAGAATGCCATAACAGAACAAAGGTCAGGCCCCAAATAAGTGAACGGGCAATGCCTTTATTGATATCAGTTACTTCCTGCTTGCGCTGACGTCCCAACACTAGGGCGATCATGGCTGCACCGGAAATGGACGGGATGGCCTTTGCCGCAACCCATTCCAACCCTGTTGGCAGGATACGTCCAACCGGCCATAAACGCTGAAAAAATTGATCCCGCCATAAATACAGTGAGTCATCTGGGTAAACCAGTGACCAAGTCATCATGGAAACGGATGTGGTTACCAGAAGAGATAGGATGGTAAGAATAATGGCCGCCAGGACGGATGCCAGGATAATAACACCATCATGATAAACAAATTGTGGGATTTTAAGATTTTTCATGGCGGCATACTGGTCTGTATATACTTTGTGACCAGTATCCGCGCTGATTAAGGCTGCATTTCTGACACTAATAAGTATCGCAGTGGTAAGCGGAGCCATGACCCGCAATTCTGTAAAGGCAAGACCTGCGAGGGCGTCGGAATGAATAACAGGCAGGAGGTAATCTCGAAATGGCAGATAAACCAAAACAAACCAGGTGGTCACAAAACCGACCAAAAAACTTCCCAGACAGGTGAACAACAAGGCGTTAGGGGATAAGCCATATTCCCATAGTCGGCGCCCAAGAAATTTGAAAAACCAAGGCCATCTAATATTACCGAGTGATCTTTTGCGCAACTGATTATAGCCAAAAAATGGATTTAATGAGTAACGCGAGACAGTCTTTCCTCTGATGCCCGTAAAATTGCTCTTCGCCTGATGCAACTTGTGTTCGAGCCTTGTAAGGTCTGGTTTGACATGCTCCAAACCCGCGATGCTTGGGTTGAGCACCAGCACATGGTCAGCATGGTCAATGAGATGTCGGAAATGATGGGCCACCACCACGATAGGTATGTGTAATTCCCGGGCCAAATTTCTAAGCAATATGGCAAGCTGTTTGGTGGATGCCGTATCAAGACCGGAATTAGGCTCATCCAAGAACAAGATGGCATGTTTTCCCAGCAATGTTCTTGCAATGGCAATACGCTGGCGTTGGCCGCCACTGGCTGTTTTTACCTGACCGCCATATTGTATGTCTTTGAGCAATTCTGAAATTGCATGCCGCAATTCTTGCGAAGAATCATCGTTATGATCATGGGCAATCTCCAAATTTTCGGCGATGGTTAGGTCATCAAAAAGAGCAAAATGTTGAAAAACCAACCCGCCAATTCCAGAATCCTGGTCGCCAAAGGCAGATGTTTCACCGTCCACAGTTACGGTCCCAGATACGTTCCAGTCAGAATCTTTGGGATCAATGGCACCTGCTAATAGGCCTATAAAGGTGGATTTTCCGCTGCCAGATGGTCCCGTCAGTAAGGTTATTTCGCCTGGAACAAACTGCATGGATGCATTACGAAGAAGGTAATGCGATTGGTTATTCACGCTGATGTTCACATTTTCAATGAGAATGCGTCCGCGCAATTGCTTTTCTGAGTCCCTCATAATGATTCCATGGCAGACACAGCCCCCATTCTTTCGGCTAAGGAATTATTGGCTTCATCGTTAGGCAACCAAATAGCGAGCACATGTACCCTTCCCAAAGCCATCGATCGAAGCACGCGCATGACAAGTGGGTCGGGAATGAGGTCATCACCACGTCCCGTAATTTTTTTAAAAATGCCGTTGGCTGACTGACCAGCCACAAGTTCTAACTCCCGAAAGCTTCCGCGAAATGCCGGGTCATAAAAAATATTCTTGGCCAATATTTTAAATTCTGCTTTGTCCAAAATCTTTTCTGCCACGATACCACCTAGCTCCGTACCCGCGGTCAATACGCGGTTGTCGGAGGCGAATTTGAGCAACTCGGAAGAGACAATTTTTTTAAAGTCATCATTTGCAAGGAGCTTGGTGCTGATGGTCTCAAAAGGAACAATGTTTAGTTGACCACCGGTAATAAGCCTAGAAAAACCCTCCCATGAGGGTGTCACCACCTCCATCAAAGCTTCCGTCACATGAGGTGCCAGTATATCGGACGTGGCCAAGGAAAGGCGTTCGGCATATTCATCAACAAACACCTTAGAAGTCGCGTCAAATTTTTGGCTGACCGCTGAATCCTGATTGAGTTCGTTAAGAACCTCACTCAGAAGACGAAGCATTTCTGGTTGGTAGGTAGATGAAAATTTTGGGTGTGTGGTCACCTTTGTCATCGTATCAACAACCGCTTCACCCAATGTTTGAATATCTTTATTGATGTGAGATCGGTTTTTGTCCGGCACCAGGCTCCAAAGACTTGCCAAAGAACCGGTCGCCACGATCATGCGCCCATGGGCTGGATTCGGGAGGCTTAAATCATCATAGAAGACAACACGCGCTCGTTGCTCAAACAAATATATGCGCCCAATAGCTTTTGATCGACCCTGCCGGTCAAGTTGGTAAACCGGATGACCACGTAAATTGTTGCTGTTGTCATGAAAAATGTTTTGCGGAAACATGCTTGCATTGGGGCGGGTTAAACCCAAAAAGCCGTTGATGGAAAAGATACCCATCACAACACATGCCAACAAAATTAGGCCTGTGGCCACCATGGCAATTTTGTTCTCACGTTTGACCAAGATGTTACCCATGCGTTGCAGAGCGTTGCCAAAAATTTTGGTCATGTTACTAGAAATTTTGGACACCGTCACCGGGAATAGGGTTTTTGCCCTTTTGCGCTTATTTTCTTGTCACA
>DKOD01000047.1:5669-9797 GCA_002469865.1 Alphaproteobacteria bacterium UBA7371
AATAATTGCGCCCCCCTGCTTTTGGCACTGGCCGTGCTTGGTTGGGCTGGAAACACAATCGCCGGAAGATTTTCAGAAGGTGTTATTTCACCTTTGGCTCTGGTGTTTTTGCGTTGGAGCATAGTCGTGGTTTTGCTGGTGTCCTTCCGGGCTAAGGATATGATCGCCAGTTGGCCACTTATGGTCGCGCATTGGCGCTGGACGTTGGCCATGGGAACGGCCGGATTCACAGGCTTTAACGTGCTGTATTACCTGGCCGCGCAAAACACCACAGCGGTTAATCTGGGTCTCCTTCAATGCGTGATGCCTATTTACGTGATGATTGGCTGTGCCATTGCCTACAAAATCAAGGTGGCACCCATCCAAATGGTTGGAATTGTCTTGAGTTTACTGGGCGTGGCCTTTGTGCTTGGCCGTGGCGATATTTCAACCATTCTTGCCATCAGCTTTAATGATGGCGATGCCATCATGCTTTTGGCTGCTATGTTTTATGCAGGCTACACCGTGGGTTTGCGCAAACGCCCAGAAGTCGAAAATTTTACCATGCTTGCCTACCTGTCCTTGGTGGCTTGGTTTGCCGCAGCTGTTTTGTTGCTAGCTGACCTGGGCTTTGAAGGCAGCTTGCAATGGCCTAGTGATCTCTCTGCATGGGCCATTATTCTTTATGTGGCCCTGGTGCCTTCGCTGCTGTCTCAAATTTTGTTCATACGGGGCGTGCAGTTGGTGGGCTCCAACAAGGCCGGTGTCTATTCCAATCTTCTTCCAATCTATGTGGCCGTCCTTGGTGTGGTTTTGTTGGGTGAGAAATTTGAAAACTACCATCTCATCGCAACAATCCTTGCGGGCTTTGGGATTTATTTGGTCTCAAAGCCTAACGTGGCTGAAAAAAATAGAGATTGAGCTGGCCTGCTGCGCCAGAACACGACAAGATCTTCATGCACGTCAAATTCCTGGAGGTTCCCATGAGCAGCATACGAGCTGTCATTTTGTTCACATGCATCATGCTGGCGGTCCCAGCGCTGTCGGAGCCGTCTAAGCCCAAAATTGGCTTGGTGTTGGGTGGTGGTGGCGCAGCAGGGGTCGCCCATGTTGGCGTTATTGAACATCTTGAAGCCATGGGAATTCGGCCAGATTATGTGGCCGGCGCTAGCATGGGTGCCATCGTTGGTGGGCTCTATGCTGCTGGTTACACGCCAGGGGAACTTCGCAAGGTTGTCACAGATATTGATTGGGAAAGCATCCTTATCGACAATTCCATCCGAAGTTTTGAAGCGCCGATGCGCCGAAAAAACCGCCTTGACCCCCTATCGGTCACGGCAGAATTACCTTTGTCTGTTGGTTCCAAAGGTTCTAGGGCTGACGGTGGATTGGTTGATGGCGTCAAGCTGCAATTAATTCTCAATTCCTTAACTGCGCCAGCCCGAAATATTACCAATTTTGACAACCTACCGATCCCCTTTCGTGCCGTCGCAACAGACCTCTATACGGGCAAGCCCGTGGTTCTGGGGTCTGGAAATCTTAACCAAGTTCTTCGGGCTTCCATGTCAATCCCAGCCCTATTCCCCCCAGTTACATTGGATGGTTATACCCTGGTGGATGGTGGCGTTTCCAACAACCTACCCATTGATGTGGTTCGGGCCATGGGCGCCGATATCGTCATTGCGTCGGTGATTCCGCCAGCCAATGTGAAGGGCAAAGATTTGTCCACATTTTCCGCATCATTAAGCCAAACTTTATCAATTTTCATTCAGGCCAGGTCCCAGGAGCTAATCAAAACATTGACGCCAATTGATGTGCTGATCACCCCTGACGTGGCTGCAGTCGGCATGCTCGATTTCGCCCAAGCACCCGAAACCATCGCGAAGGGCATCAAGGCCACAAAAAAAGAAGCAGTAAAGCTACAGCGGATTGCCTTAAAACGCCCAACGCCACAGCCACGTTCATCTTTTGCCATGTTTGAAGAGCAGAAAATTCATTATGATCGTATCATCGTTCGTTATGATGGGGCCTTGGACAAAGCCATTATTTTGAAACGTTTAAACCTCATGCCTTCTGGGACCGTTTCCTCAAAGGAGCTGAATGATGCCATCATTCGAGTCTATGGTATGCAATTATTCAGCGATGTGACCTATAACTTAGAACAACAAGGCAGTGATGAGGTGCTGGTTGTGACCGCCACATCTGCAGCCGATGGCTCTTTGGTGCCAAGCTTTGGCATTGCCCTTGATAACAGTTTCGGGGGGGATGGTTTGTTCAGCCTCGGATTTGGCGCCACCATTCCGGAAATCAACAGCCTCGGCGGCCGGCTCGATATTGATGCCACTATTGGCAACATAGAGGGTGGCCGCGCGCGATTTGAACAACCGCTGGACCTCTCTCAGCAATTTGTTGTTAGGCCAGGAGCGTCTTATTTTCGAAGAACTGCCGATTTATATGCCAAACCTGATGTTTTAATTTCGCCGATCGAAATTTCAAAATTGAATATCGGCAGTGACGCCTTTTTTGTGCCGGGGGACTGGGGACGCATCGGCATGGGGCTTTCTTACAACCACACCACCAGCAAAACAAAAATTGGCTATATTCCAGGAACAAACCAAGACAAGCAAACACAGGATAAGCTTCTTTCAAGCCTGCTGTTTGATTATGATGATCTTGATAATGTGGATCTTCCTTCTTCGGGTTCGCAATTGGCCCTGCGTTATGACCTCGATCTTTTGGACCCCGACAAAAAGGGCGCCGCCACTATTGATGGCCTGACGGCATTATCTTTTGGTCAGCATGTGGTGTCTCCTTTTGGCTATGCGTCAGGCAACATGTCCAATGACGGTTTTGCTGCCAATTTCATCGGGGGATTCCAACGAATCTCAGGTTTTTCAACCGGCGAATTGGCTGGGAATGTGGTCGGGGTTGGGGGCGTGAGGTATTATAACATGATCAACTTAGAGACACCTTTTGGCACCAATGCATTCGTTGGTGGAAGTATTGAGTATGGCGGTGCCTATTCATCATGGTCAGACATGCTGAACGAGAATGGGTATGTGGCAGGCGCCTTGTTCAGCGGCGTTGACACATTATTTGGACCCATTTTGCTGGGTGTCGGTGCATCTGAACACGGGCAATGGTCCACCACATTAACACTTGGCAAAAGATTTTAATCTCAAGCAATTTGCTGGACAATCACAAAAATGCCCAAATGCAAGCTAAGCCTGCATCAACAACAACAATAAGAGCGTCAAATTTGATCAGGAAGCTCAGTCAATTCACTTAATTTTCGAGAGAAGATCAGGGTTAGTTACCAAATTTCGTACACCATGGGCGTATTTTTCATCAAAAGAATTGTCATCAAGCCAAGTTGCAACAGACGCAATATCCAGCTTCAACACTTGCGGGCGAACATTCCAGGTCACCTGGAATGGGGAAGGCTTCTCGTTATAGCTCGGTCCGGTTGTCGACCCAGCATATGACACGCTTTCGCCAAGATTATTGGGAAGGTTGGGGACCTGATAATATCCGGCCAATTGCTCAATCTGCGCCATTTTGACGAAATCGCTTGCATTTTCATCATTGACCAAAACAGCGACAACAGTTTCCACGCGCAATTGCGGGTTTGCAATTTCCTCACTGATACAAGACCCTAATGTCGGCCCTGGTTTGATCTGGGCAGAGCTATGCACAAAGTGAATTTCAATGGTGTCACCTGGAACAAGATCGCCATGCTTGCTCACTCCAACGGGCATTTTGTAAGGAGCAAGTTCCGCTTTCGACAATTTGCCATCAAACCGATAGCCTGTACCGTTACCTTCACCATCACCATTTCCAGCATAGGACGTGAACTGACCACCTCTATGTTCCGCATTTTTATGAAAGTGTATGTTGCAAAGGTTCATTTGTGCGCTGCTGGGCGCCACTGCAAATATTCTCGTGTTGGCCCCATCAATGACATCGATGTCACGGGGTGCTTGGGGGCCATACGTGCCCTTTTTGGCCTTTTCAGCCAAAGCCGCACGCTGCTTTGAAACCACATCGTCGGACACCTGTACCATATTGCTTGCCATCGCAAAGCCAGAACCTAGAACGAGTGCCATCGAACATGTTGATGTAAATACTGAAACTTTCGACATCACAAAT
>DKOD01000047.1:10192-14038 GCA_002469865.1 Alphaproteobacteria bacterium UBA7371
ATCAATCAAAATTTTTTGCGGTATTTGGCTTGGGAAAATTACATTGTTGTTCATAGAATAATGACATGGAAGAACCATCATAAAAATTTATGACCCCATGGCCATGGGTCTTGCCGATAGGGCTTTGATCAAGTCATGAACCCCGAATTTACCTTTCAAGAGCTCTGCCAACCCTAAGGCGATGGGCAATTCTATTTCCTGTTGGCTTGCAAGTGCCAGCAACCCGGTTAATGTGTCAGCGCCCTCCACAACACCAAACACCCTCGCCGCAGCCTCATCGGTTGAACAGCCTTGGCCCAACGCGATGCCAAATTGCATGTTGCGGGACTGCAAGGACGATGCGGTAAGAAACAAATCGCCAAAGCCTGCAAGCCCCATAAGTGTTTCTGGACGACAACCTATGGCCAACCCCAACCGGCGGATTTCTGCAAACCCTCTTGCAGCAAGTGCCGCCACTGCTGAATCACCAAGTCCAGCCCCGCGTGCCACGCCACAGGCAAGGGCAACCACATTTTTCACCGCACCACCAAGTGAGACCCCCAAAGGGTCATCATCGGGATATATACGCATGGATTTGTCATGAAAGCGGGCTGCAAGATTGGATGCTACGTCCAATGGCTCAGATGCTAAGGCTAGGGCCACAGGTCTGCCTGCGGCCAAATCACCTGCAAAGGATGGACCGGACATAATGCAATAATTGCTGATGTTATGTTGGGCCAATAATTGTGGGGCAAGCTTTCCATTGGCAGTGATTCCTTTGGCAGCGATGATGAGGCCATCATGGTCATGACCCTGTTCCAAATAGGCCTCCAAATGGCCAAAAGGCAGCGCAAAGCATGTCAGTATATTCTCTTGGATGTGGTGGCCCAATTGCACTTGGTTTGGCAGGGTAATGTCGGGAAGTCTTGGCGACATATGTTTGTGCGTTATTTCTGCAGCGCGCGCCTCATCACGGGCAACGAGATGAACAGATCCGAATTTGGCAAAATGGCAAGCCAAGGCTGTGCCCCATGCCCCAGTTCCCACCACATTAATCCAACATGACGTCATGAATATTGCTCCGACCTCAACGGCCAACGAGGTTGCGCCGGCACATCCAAACTATCGGTAAAGCCCACATGAAGCATTTCGATGCCTGCCCAACCAATCATTGCAGCATTATCAGAACAAAGTTCCAAAGGTGGACAAATGAGTTCAAGCCCATGCTTGCTGGCAAGAATGTCAAGCCTTGCTCGCAGATGCAGGTTTCGGGCCACACCACCTGCCACCACCAATGTTTTCATTTGATTGTCGCCATCAAAAACAGCAGATTCCAACTTCCCAATGAGACAATCCCCAAGTGCTTTTTGAAAGGATGCCGCCAGGTCCGCCATGCCTTCAATATTCTTGCCTTGTCCTTGTTCCAAATGACGTCGCACGGCAGTTTTCAGGCCGGAAAACGAAAAGTCACAACCTGACTTGTTCATAAGCGGTCTGGGCAGCTCGACGGCATCATCACGCCCTTGGCTTGCCAATCTTTCAATCGCGGGTCCACCAGGATAGCCAAGGCCCATCATTTTGGCGACCTTATCAAAAGCCTCACCTGCAGCATCGTCAATAGTGGTGCCATGGCGTATGAATGACCTTGGCCCTCGGACCTCCAATATTTGGCTATGGCCGCCAGAGACCAACAAGAGCCAATAGGGAAAGGCCACGCCATGGCTTAGTCTTGGGGTCAAGCCATGGGCTTCCAAATGATTAACCGCAATGAAGGACTTGGACTGGGCCTGGGCCAAGGCCTTGGCATACATGAGGCCAACAAGGACACCGCCGGCCAGGCCCGGTCCGGAAGTCACCGCAATGCCATCTAGGTCATTGAAGCCTATGCCAGTAGCCTCAAAAAGCTTGGCCACCAATTGATCAAGCCTATCCAAATGGGCCCGGGCAGCAATTTCTGGGACCACCCCAGAATAAGCCTTATGTTCCAAAAGCTGGCTATAGAGTTCTTGATGAATGATGGTTCCAGGACCTGGTGGGTTGCCCTCCACCAATGCCACAGCTGTCTCATCACAACTTGTTTCGAAACCTAGGATACGCATTCAAACCGCCATCAAATTTTGTCTTATATTCCCTTGCCACAGGGATTACCCAAAAGACCAACCTTGCCGCTTGCCATGGCTGGCGGCTAGGTTGCGACCATCCATGAAACAGATTTTGAGAGTTTCCATGCCCAACAGCAAGCTACGAATTGGCACAAGAGGGTCCAAATTGGCACTGGCACAAGCCCATGATGTGCGCCGCAAACTTTGCCAGGCCCATGGATGGGATGAAGATGACGTGGCCATCAATGTGTTCACCACCACGGGCGATGCTGTCCAGGACCGTCCATTGACGGAGATCGGCGGCAAGGGGCTATTCACCAAGGAACTCGAAGAAGCCCTGTACCGACATGACGTGGATATCGCGGTGCATTCCATGAAAGATGTGGCCACAACCTTACCACCAAATCTGGCCATCCTCTGTGTGTTGAAACGCGAAGACCCCCATGACGTGCTGGTCGGATCATACGCATCCATCAATGACCTGCCATCCGGCGCTGTTTTTGGCACATCCTCCATACGTCGGGCGGCACAATTGCGGCATCTTCGTCCAGACATCAATATCGTGGAATTTCGGGGGAATGTTCAGACGAGGCTTCAAAAACTTGAAGATGGGGTGGCCCAAGCGACCTTCTTGGCACGGGCCGGTTTGAATAGGTTGGGCCTCAATATTGGCCATAACGTGCCCATGGCAGAAATGCTGCCAGCCCTTGCCCAGGGGGCCGTGGGGATCGAAGCCCATGAAGATGATGAAGGTGTTCGTGAACTGCTTGCGCCTTTGAACGATGTTCCAAGCCATATGGAAATTCTGTGCGAGCGCGCTTTTTTAAGAGTTCTTGACGGTTCATGCCGAACCCCAGTGGCAGGTATTGCACGGGTAATCGGGGGCAAGGTGCATCTGCGGGCTGAAGTATTGCGTCCCAATGGCAGCGAACGCCTTGGTATTAATGGGATGACGGATGTGGGGGAAGCTGAGGCCTTGGGCAAGCGGCTTGGTGAGCAGGTGCTTGAACGCATTGGCCCGGAATTCATGGTTGGTTGATGAAATTACCCGCCATTATTTCCCTTCGACCCCAGGAGCCTGACCAGGCGTCCTGGGCCGCATTGGCAACAGAATATTCCATGGGATTTTCCCATATGCCGATCATGGAGGAAAAAGCCCTTCCATTGGATGATAAGCAATTAGCTACTTTTCAAGGTTTTGTTGTTTCATCGCCTGCCGTGGCAAGGCTCCATGGCACCAGATTAAAAGAACTTGCCCAAGGTCGGCCCATGCACGTGGTGGGCAAGCGCAGTGCCAACATCTTGCGGGAATTGGGCTGCGAAATCGGGCTTTGGGGTGAGGATGGCAACCAGCTCCAGGAAAAATTGCAGGGCCATTCAGGGGCTTTGTGCTTTTTGTCCGGAGAAGATGTTCGCGTGGATTTTAAGGCCCTACCAGGTAACGGCGTGGTTTCCCGGATTATCTGTTACGAGATGATCTTGCTGGAATGGGATGCCCAATCATGCGCAAATTGCTTCCATGATGGTAACCTTTTGCTTGTCACATCGGGCAGAATTGCTGAAGCGTTAAGCCAAATGGGTCAAAAGCAGAAAAGCAAATCTGTTCATGCAGCATGCCTTTCATTGGCCATTGCTGATAGGTTGGCGCTGCCCTTGGGGCATATAATCATTGCGCCAGATCCAAACATCGAAACCCTTTTTGGTGTTGTTCGGCATTTTTTGTCGAAAAGATCCATGGGCGCATGATAACAGCTAACAAAGACAT
>DKOD01000075.1 GCA_002469865.1 Alphaproteobacteria bacterium UBA7371
CTTGCGCCATGATTTGAATTGTTTGGACGTCATTCCAATTGGGGTCATTTCCACGTTTTTCTTACCTTTGGTCTTACTTTCACCCATTGCAGGTGCCCCCTCAAAACATCGCGATTGTTTGTGATGAGGGTAACGCAATTTTTTTGTCGAACAAACCTCTTTTAAGATGCATTAAGTGAGATGTTCTGGGCGAATTTTGAAAACAGTTCCTGCGCCTCGCGCGGGCCAGGTGAAGCTTCGGGGTGGTATTGAACAGAAAACGCCCGACCATCTTGGGTGGCAAGCCCGCAATTGGTTCCATCAAAAAGAGAAGTGTGGGTTTCTTGGACATGGCTTGGCAAGCTTTCCGCATCAACCGTGAAGCCATGATTCATGGATGTGATAAAGACACGGCCGTCTTCAAGTTGTTTCACGGGATGGTTCACGCCATGGTGGCCAAATTTCATTTTTTTGGTCTTGCCACCAAACGAAAGAGCCAGAAGTTGATGGCCAAGGCATATGCCAAATAATGGGATAGCTGCATCAAGCGCCCATTGGATAACCGGTGCAGCAACCTCATGGGTGGCTGCAGGGTCACCAGGACCATTGGACAGGAACAGGCCCACTGGTTTTTCAGACTTCACCGCCTCAATATTTGTATTGGCTGGGTGCACGACCACCCGAAAGCCTTGATGGCGAAGGTGCCGCAGAATGTTGGTTTTCATTCCATAATCGATGGCCACAACGGTTTTTTGAGCTGCAGGAGGTTCTTGCCGCCACAGCCCCTCATTCCAATCATATGGTTGTTTGGTCGTCACTTCGCTGGCCAAATCCAGTCCTTCTAGGCCGCCCCATGCGTTTAATTTATCAAGGGTACTTTCCTGGGCCCCTTGATGGAGTGGGTTGATGATTGCCGCTTTCATGGCCCCACGGTCGCGAAGGATGCCAGCCACCAAACGTGTGTCGATGCCAGCAATGGCTGTAACGCCTTGAAGCCTGGCCCAATCTTCCAAGCTAGATGCAGACCTCCAGTTGGACGCAAAAATATTTCGTTCTCGTATGACGAAACCCCGAGCATGAACTTTTTGGTGCTCATTATCCTCGATATTGGTACCAATATTACCAATATGTGGGTTGGTGAAGGTGATTAATTGGCCGGCATAGGAGGGGTCAGTTAACGTCTCTTGGTAACCTGTCATGGCCGTGTTGAAGCATAATTCGCCAATAACAATATTTTCCGCGCCGATGCCGAAGCCGGAAAAAAATGTTCCATCCTCAAGCAGTAAGCCGGCATTTCTGTCCATTCCCACCAATGCTTTCATGGACCACCTCAAATAATCTTACAGACAAAAACTGCCCGTGATTAGACCAAGCTTGGTGGGCTTAGCAACATGTGATGGCCAGATGTGGTTGATTGGCGTTGTTATATCTTAGTAGAAGCCACCCTATGCCCGTTTTTGGGGCAAGCAAACATGAAGGGCCCTTGGGCATGCGCAACAAATTTATGGACGACATGAAAGACGCCATGCGTGGTGGTGATAAGGAGAAGGTTGCAACCTTGAGGCTCATCATGGCGGCGCTGAAAGAGCGTGACATTGCAGCCCGCTCTGAGGGTGTCGAGGATGGGGTGGGCGATGATGAGGTTATCGCGATTTTGGCCAAGATGATCAAACAACGCGAAGAATCAGCAAAAGTTTATGATGAGGGTGGTCGGCCGGAAATGGCCCAGGCTGAACGAAAAGAAATAGAAATTATTAGGGACTATCTTCCCAGCCAGCTTGATGATGATGAGGTGGCCCAAGCCATCAATCTTGCCATCAAGGATGCAGAGGCAAATTGCCTTAAAGATATGGGCAAAGTCATGGCATTGCTTAAAGAGCGCCATGCAGGGCAGTTGGATTTTGGTAAGGCGTCAGCAGCAATTCGGGCAAGGCTTCAGGAAACGGCATGAATTTTACTCATCATGTTTTTTTCTGTCCCGGCCATGCCGAGCCGTTTCGCGGAGAAATTCAAAAAGGATTGCTCCTGAAACAAGCGGCATACCGACACTCAGCGCACCACCAAGAATAAGTGCGGTTAAGCCGATATCGCCCCATATGTATTTTTGGATGCCCCAATAGGCGAGGTAAGCGGCGATCAACATCAGGATAAGGCTGCTCAAATAAAGGAATAGGCGTGTGATGTTCATGTATGACCTGATGTTTCCCAATAACGGTCACATTTGTGACCATGGTGATGAGCCAAAACATATTTGCAGGTTTTTGTCATGCAGCGCGTGATGGATGTGATGGTGTCAGGGCATCGTCAATTCATGGATGTGCTTGAGGCTGCACGCACCAGACGCGGCGGCTTCTTTCGCAACGTGACCCTGGTGACTTCGGGTGATGGTCCTGATGTTCGCACAGTGGTTTTGCGTGAAATCTCCCCAGGTTCGTTGGTTGTTTTTACCGACCGACGAAGCCCAAAGTTTTCTCAATTGCAGGATGATGATCGCGCCGCCATCCATGCCTATGACCAGAAAACAAAATTGCAGGTGCGCGGTTATGGCACCTGCCAACTGGTTACGGGGGATAAAATCCCGCAAAAATTTCTTCGTGAAGCCATGCAAAGACGTGAAGATTACGCAGGTTTTTTTTCGCCAGGCGAAAAGTTGGATGCGGGACAGGCATGGGACATGGATCTGGATCAAGCATCACAAAATTTGGCTCTTATTCTGTTCAAACCCCATTTGTGGGATGTGCTGGAATTGCATGTTGAAGGACATCGTCGGTTTGGCTGGAATTTGGAAGATGGTGAATGGGTTGGCTCCTGGCGGGCCCCATAGGATACTTGGACCATGGACAGAAATTTCTTAGATCAATTGCGGCAACAGACATCCCTCAGGGACCTCATCGGCCGATATGTTCAATGGGACCGAAAAAAATCAGAAGAAGGTAGGGGAATCCTCTGGGCATGTTGCCCTTTTCATCAAGAAAAAAGTGCCAGCTTTAAGGTGGATGTTGGGCGGGGCCAATATTATTGTTTCGGCTGCCACAAAAAGGGCGATGCCATCTCTTTCCTGCAAGATCGCGATGGGCTTGGGTTCGTTGAAGCTGTGAGGCAATTGGCAGATATGGCTGGCCTTGCCATACCAGAAACTGACCTGCCCAAAGGCCCCGATTCAAGGCCTCTTTATAGGGCCATGGATGTTGCGCAAGAATTTTTTGTGGCGCAGTTGAAAGGCCGTGACGGTGTTCAAGCCCGGTCCTATTTGGTGCGTCAACGGGGCTTGTCACCTGATGATGCCAAGCATTTTGGCATTGGTTTTGCGCCAAATTCTTGGGACATGCTGGTCGGGGCATTAGAAAAATCTGGTGTTTCCATGGCTGATGCGGAAGCCGTGGGCTTGGTGTCCAAAAGCGATCGTGGACAAGGTTATTATAGCCGCTTTCGTGGGCGCGTGATGTTTCCCATCCATGACGCACGCGGCCGGTTGGTGGCATTTGGTGGGCGGCTTTTGGAAGGAGAGGGCGCCAAATATTACAACAGTACTGAGACAGCTATCTTTAGCAAAAAAAAGACCCTTTATAATCTCCATCAAGCCCGCACCCAGGGGCGTAAAGATGATCCCATGATTGTGGTGGAAGGCTATATGGATTGTGTTGCTCTGCATAAGGCAGGGTTCGGGCGCGTTGTGGCGCCTATGGGCACAGCCATGAATGAGGAGTATCTTCAGGAATTATGGAAATATAACAGTGAGCCGGTTGTGTGTCTGGATGGTGATAAGGCCGGCCTCAATGCCGCTGATCGCCTAGTGGCCATGGCTCTTCCTCTGGTCCGGCATGACAAAACCCTGCAATTCATCACGCTTCCCGATGGGCTCGATCCGGATGATTACATCAAACATCAAGGTCGCGATGCATTCTCGTCCCTGTTGTCTGAAGCACAGCCATTGGCAGATTTTTGTTGGTTGCGGGAGTACCAACGCACCCCATTACATACTCCAGAACAGATTGAAGGCTTGAAGACACGCCTGCGCATGCTTTTGCAAACCATGACGCCAGGCCCTCTTCGCGAGGGTTATAAGCAACATATGCAGCAAAAGTTGCAGGACCATGGGCTGTTAACATCACCCAGGCCTGCACGCCCATTGCGTAAGCCTGTCTTGCCAGCCATGGAGAAGGTTCAGCATAACAGAGAATATCTGTTGCTTGGCCTGCTTCTTGGAGGTCCTCAATTGCTCGAAGAAGTGGTTGAGCAACTTTCAGAGCTTACCTGCATCAATACGGATTTGGAGAAACTTCGAATAGCCATGATGGAGTGTGTCTCATCAGCAGACGATTCGTTGCCCCTTGACGCAACCATGGTGGCGAGGCATCTCACAGGGAAGGGCCTTCGGGACATGGTGCAATCATGTGGGGATGTCACACGCATGATGTATCCTGGTTTGGAAGAGATGACGCCTGAGGATATTCGAACTCATTGGAAAAGTATCGCCAAGTGGCAGCAACAAAACATTCTTCACCAACGGCTTGATGACTTGAAACTTGCGGTGGCTGAGCATGGGCTTACCGACGAGATCTTGGGTGCTATTGAGGCAACCAAGCTGGACCTTCAAGCTTTGGATGATTGAGCAATAGCAAATTAAAGTGCCGCCCATTGGGTGGCGGCGTTGAACGAATGGAAATTGGTCGGGAGCATTCATGAGCGAAGAGACTCAGGATCAGGTTAAAGACGGAAAAAACCAAGATGCAGAATCCGCTGGCGCGGACCTGTCCATGGCTAAGGTTAAAAAGCTTATCGCTAAGTCAAAAGAGCGAGGCTATGTGACCTATGACGAGGTCAATGCTGTCTTGCCATCCGAGCAATTCTCATCGGAGCAAATTGAAGACATTCTCACCCAAATGTCAGAATTGGGCATTAATGTTGTCGAGAGTGAAGATGATGCTGAAGAGCAGGAAGCGGCGACGGACGAGTCTGCAGCACCTGCTAAGACAAAAAGCAAAGAAGGTGGCTTTGATCGTACCGATGACCCTGTCCGCATGTATTTGCGAGAAATGGGTTCGGTTGAATTGTTGTCACGAGAGGGCGAAATTGCCATCGCCAAGAGGATTGAGGCTGGTCGTAATGCCATGATTGGCGGCCTCTGCGAATCACCTTTGACCTTTGAGGCCATCACCGTCTGGCGGGATGAATTAAATGAGGGAAAAGTCCTTCTTCGTGAAATTATCGACCTTGATGCGACATTTGGTAAAAATGGTGAGGGCTTAGAAGCTGATGCAGACGGCGATGACGAAAGCGCAGACGACAGCTTTGATGACGATACCAATGATGATGGTGATGAGGGCAACCTATCCTTGTCAGCCATGGAAGAAGCTTTAAAGCCTTCTGTGCTGGAAACATTCGAAAAGATTGCTTCTGATTATGTTGAATTGCGCAAAACCCAGCATCGCCGCATCGAGGCAGCATTAAGCAACCAGGAATTCATGGAAGGCGATGAGACTGAGTATCAGCGAATCCGTCAAGAAGTGATAGACTTGGTGAATTCATTGCATCTGAACAATGCGCGTATTGAGTCGCTGATACGGCAATTATATGCCATCAACCGTGAGCTT
>DKOD01000030.1:0-5555 GCA_002469865.1 Alphaproteobacteria bacterium UBA7371
TCTTTTCAACAGGCTTTTGTTGGTACCATGCTCCATTATATGGTCCAATGATAACGGAAGATTTTTTGTTTGGGGGGATTGATGATGAACATGCGTGATTTTTTGCATGAGGCGAATTTTGTGGCCGGTCAGTGGGTTCAGGCTGATGCAGGCGAACGCATGGTCGTCACAGACAAAGCCAACGGCTCGGTGATAGGCCATATTCCTGTGAGTGGTGCGGCGGAAACCCGAAGGGCCATTGATGCGGCCCATGTCGCGTTCACGTCTTTTTCGAAGCTCACAGCCGGTGAGCGGGCTGGCATGCTTCAATCCCTTGCCGGGGTGATCAGGAACCATGCCGATGCCTTGGCAGAGCTTTTGACCAATGAGCAAGGAAAGCCTTTTGCCGAAGCCAAGGGTGAGGT
The DNA here is from genome assembly GCA_002469865.1 of Alphaproteobacteria bacterium UBA7371. GTDB lineage: Bacteria > Pseudomonadota > Alphaproteobacteria > UBA8317 > UBA8317 > UBA8317. The sequence continues at coordinate 405 of DKOD01000030.1, forward strand.
GTTGATCGGCGCTTCTTACATCCAATGGTTTGCTGAGGAAGCGCGCCGTGTTTATGGCGAAACCATTCCTTCCCCCTGGGCCGATCGTCGGATGTTGGTTGTGCGTGAGCCTGTTGGTGTATTTGCCGCCATCACGCCTTGGAATTTCCCATTTTCCATGTTGGCCCGTAAGGTTGGGGCTGGCCTTGCTGCTGGTTGCACCTGTGTGGTGAAGCCGTCGGAATTCACGCCCTATTGCGGTTTGGTCTGGGCGCAATTGGCGCAAATGGCCGGTATTCCCGATGGCGTCATTAATATTCTTACAGGTGACGCAGCCGCTATTGGCGAAGAAATGACCAGCAATGACAAAGTTCGCAAAATCACCTTCACAGGTTCCACCCGTGTTGGAAAATTGTTGGCTGAACGTGCCGGGGCCGCAATGAAAAGATTTTCCATGGAGCTTGGTGGCAACGCACCCTTTATTGTCTTTGACGATGCCGATTTGGACGCCGCTGTGGAAGGTGCCATGGCTGCAAAATACCGTAATGCCGGGCAAACCTGCGTTTGCACCAATCGTTTCTATGTCCAGCGTGGTATCTATGACGAATTTGCGGAAAAAATGGCTGAGAAGGTGGTCGGGCTCAAGGTGGCCCCGGGCATGGAGGAAGGTGCCATGCAGGGCCCGCTTATCAATGAGGCTGCCATTGCCAAGGTGGAGGATCATATTGCCGATGCTTTGGCAAAAGGAGGTGTGTTGAAAATTGGTGGTAAGCGCCATGAATTGGGCGGCAATTTTTTTGCCCCCACATTGATCACCGCTGGCCATCAAGAAATGAAGGTCGCGCGCGAAGAAACCTTTGGGCCATTATCGGTGCTTATTCCGTTTGACCAAGAGGAGGAAGCCATCGCCATGGCCAATGACACCGAATATGGGTTGGCCGCTTATTTTTATACCCGTGATCTGGGCCGAACCTTCCGGGTTGGCTCGGCGCTTGAATATGGAATGATTGGCATTAATGCGGGAATAATCACCACCGAAGTGGCGCCATTTGGTGGGGTTAAGGATTCCGGCCAGGGCCGCGAAGGTGGTCGCCAAGGTCTGGATGATTATCTTAACGTCAAATATTTGAGCATCGCTGGCATTTGAAGGTCGCGTTATGAGCAATCGCCCTGAGCCCAACCCCAAGCATTTTTACCCCTACATGCTCACCATGACCACCAGATGGAATGATCAGGACATCTATGGCCATATGAACAACATGGTTTATGGGGAAATGTTCGACACGGTGGTCAACCGGCTGTTGATTGAACATGGCATTTTGGATTTCACAACCAGCACCCATATTGGTTTGGTGGTGGCCAGCCAGTACCAATTTTTTGAAGGTGCCAATTACCCAGAGGAATTGGATGTGGGCGTGGGCATCCATCACCTGGGCAGAACATCGGTGGGGTATTCTTTTGCATTATTCCGCCCGGGCAAGGATCTTGCGGCCGCCCAGGGGTCCTACACCCATGTGTTTGTGGAACGACAGACCCACAAACCCACCGCACTTTGGCCAGAATTGCGCCAGCTCATGCGTGAACATTGGCTCAGGGATGGCAGCATGCCACCAGAGCCATGACAGCGGTCTATGATTACATCATTGTTGGTGCGGGTTCTGCTGGTTGCGTGCTCGCCAACCGGCTTAGTGAAAACCCCCAACATAAGGTCCTGCTGATCGAGGCCGGCGGGAACGACAATTACATTTGGATCCATATCCCAGTGGGTTATCTTTATTGCATCGGCAACCCACGCACCGATTGGGGCTTCAAGACCAGTAATGTTCCAGGTCTCAACAACAGGTCGCTTCTTTACCCCCGGGGCCGCGTGCTTGGGGGATGCTCTTCCATCAATGGCATGTTGTATTTGCGTGGCCAAGCTGCTGATTATGACCAGTGGCGCCAGATGGGTAATTTGGGTTGGGGCTGGGATGATGTGCTTCCTTATTTTGTGAAGTCCGAAGATCATGTGGCCGGCGCCGATGAGATGCATGGCCAGGGCGGGGAGTGGCGCGTGGAAGAACAGCGTCTCAAATGGGATGTCTTGGAGGATGTCCACCAAGCCTGCATTGATGCGGGCATCCCGGCCACCGATGATTTTAACCGTGGTGATAATCATGGCGTGGGCTATTTTAAGGTCAACCAGAAAAAGGGTTTTCGTTGGAACACGGTGCGGGGTTTTTTAAAACCTGCCAAAAAGCGGCCAAACCTGGATGTTGTGACCCACACGCAGGTATCCCAAATCCTATTTGAAGGCCGTAAGGCCGTGGGTGTCCGGGTGAACCAAGATGGCCATATGCGTGACATTCATGCCGCTGGGGAGGTGGTTTTGTCCGCCGGTGCCATCGGCAGCCCCCAGATTTTGCAATTGTCCGGCATTGGCCCTGCATCATTGCTGCATGGTCATGGGATTGAGGTACGTCAGGACATGAGGGATGTGGGGGGCAATTTGCAGGATCACCTGCAATTGCGCTGCATCTACAAAATGAAGGGCGCCAAAACACTCAACAACTTGGCCAATAATTGGTGGGGCAAGATGCGCATTGGTCTTGAATATGCCCTGAGGCGGAGGGGGCCCATGTCCATGGCGCCAAGCCAGCTTGGCGCCTTTGCATATTCTTCCAAGCATGTGGCAACACCTGATTTGGAATACCACATCCAACCAGTATCCTTGGACGCCTTCGGTCAACCGCCCCATGAATTTCCAGCCATCACCATGAGCGTATGCAACCTGCGCCCCCGCAGCCGTGGCCATGTTCGGATCACATCTTCGAACCCCAAAGACCACCCAGATATCGCGCCCAATTACCTATCTGATGCTGAAGATAAGCTGGTGGCAGCAAGGTCCATTCGTTTGACCCGCAAGATCATGGGCCAGGAAATGCTGAAGAATTACGCACCTGAAGAATATAAGCCCGGTGCCCATCTTACCGGGGATGATGAATTGGCCTTGGCAGCCGGTGACATTGGCACCACCATCTTCCACCCGGTGGGCACGGCCCGGATGGGGCAAGATGACCATGCCGTGGTTAATGAAAAATTGCAGCTGCGTGGTTTTGAAAATCTGCGCGTGGTTGATGCCTCAGTCATGCCAACCATCACATCGGGCAACACCAATTCCCCCACCATCATGATTGCGGAAAAAGCAGCCGAGATGATGTTAGCCGAGGCTAAGAAGCGCTGATTCCACAGCATCGGCCGCCATGTTGCCCACCAGCATGCTGGCCAAGGCCTCCGGCAGGTCATGGCCAAGTTGGTTGGTGCTGACAGCAAAAAGCAGGTCCCCGTCATGGGGCGTGTGCACGGGCCTGATAGCCCTTGCCAGCCCATCATGGGCCATCATTGCCACGCGTTTCAGTTGCAGCCTTGTGAGTTTCAGGTTGGTTGCAACAACCCCGATGCTGGTGTTGGCGCCGGCATTTGTTGTTGAAAGATTGAGATCCCGCAATTTGGTGCTGCCAAGCGAAACCGGGCCCTGGGCCCCCACCTGGCCCACGGGGTTGGCAACAACCAAGACACCAACATGAATATCATCCAAGCGATAAGAGGCATTGGCCAGCCCACCTTTGCCCAGAGCATCCCTGGCCCCAGCCCCGGCCCCATCGCGATGTTGGGCTTTGTTGGTCCCAAGCTTACCACATGCCTCTTGCGCCAAACCTTCATAAATCTGCTTGAGGTCGTGGCCCAAATGTTCTGGGGTGAGGTCATAAATGACAGCCCCAGCCACAATAGGAACCGGTGGAACATGAGGTCGAAGCTTGATGCCGATGTCCTGATTAAGGAGATATTGGGTGAGCATGCTGCCTGCAGCCAAGCCATGGGCAGAACCACCAGACAAAAATAAGCCATCCAGCCTCTCGGTGACATGGCCTGGGGCAAGGGCTTCAGTTTCCCTTGATCCAGGCGCACCACCACGCACATCCACTGCCCCAATGCTGCCTTCAGGAAACACAAACAAACTGGCGCCACTATGGGGTGATTGGCTTTGGGCATGGCCCGTCAGAATGCCTTCCACATCATGGATGTCATTGCGCGGCCCCAGTTGGTGGGGTTGTTTCCAGTCAATATTGTTCATTGGGCCAAGGCCTTTGTTGGTGTCTGAAAGGTCAAAGAAGCCCAATGGCTGCGCCAAGGGGCTTGATGGGGATCCGTTGCAGGGTCACTTTGTTCCATGGTCACCAGATCAATAAGATATTCGCGGTCAGGGTAAAGCATGATGTTGGCGAGACCTTGATCATTGGTCATGGCAAAAGCTCGATCCGTGACGCCATCTGGCCTGCGGGATTGGATGGTCATCCTGCGGTTCGCGACAGGTTTGCCATGTTCCAATGCCAGAATTGGGATGTTGTTTGGCAAGGTCATGACATAGGGGTTGTTCATGGCCACCAATTCCAGACGAAGGCCCAAAATCTGATCCCCACCCATGGCTGATCCGCGCACGAGAAGGCTTTTGGCGTGACGCACATACCCCTCGGCAAAATCCTTCTCGGGCAGGTTTCTGTCACGATGTTCTTGCAGGTAGGCAAGAAGGTCTTTTTCTTCCAAAAAGGCCTGGAATTTTTGCAGATCCTTGTAAGAGGTAGATTGCTGCTTGGTCACATGGGCCAGAACATGAAGTCCTGAGCCTAAGGCCATGGTCTGAAGGGCTGGGCGGTCCCCAAGTCGGCCTTTGTTGGGCTTCCGTTGGTCAGCCAATTGTCGGAATGATTGTTTGATTTCATTTTTGATGTGGATCTGGGCCGAGCCCACCATGTCCATGCCAACCAACAATTCCGCATCGATTTGGGTGGTTTCATCAGCAAGATAGGATGTCGGGGCGATCCAAAATTCATGGGACAAAGCCGGCATGCCAAATATGCCACTGGCCAAGCTTAAAAAAATACATGCAATTTGACGCTGGCCCATGGTACCCCCTTTTTCATCTGTGTGATCTGTTTACCCCCAAAGGTGCAACATGTTTCAAAGACTCGCCAGCTTAATATTGACCCTCTTCATGGCTCAGCATGTGTTGGCCCATGAAGTACGCCCGGGCGTGATGGATGTTTCCTTTGATGATGGCATGATCAATGCAAGGCTCATCTTCAATGCTGAAGTTGCCTTGAGCGGGATGGATGTGTCCGAGGTTGCAGACAC
>DKOD01000030.1:5943-9701 GCA_002469865.1 Alphaproteobacteria bacterium UBA7371
AATTGCAAGAATTGTTCCAAAGAAACCTTGGCGCAATCTCAAATCTTTTTGTGCTGCAGGTGGATGGCATGAGCCAGGTTTGGGATGTGACCAATTTCACTGCTGGTGTTGTCGGTGATGTGCGCCTTCCCAGGGATTCGGTGCTCCTATTGTCTGCCAAGATCCCTGCGCAAGCGCGCCATGTGCAAATTGGTTGGGCTGAAAGCCAGGGCCGTTTGGTGGTGCGTGATGCATCTTCTGGCACGGATGGCTTTGCCATTTTGACCGAGCCTGGTGGGGTCACCAAACCCATTGGGGTTGATGGAAGCATCACGCAATCAAGTTTTTTGGAAGTGCTTGGTGAATATATTCCTGTGGGCATTGATCATATTGTGCCCAAAGGTTTGGATCATATTCTTTTTGTGTTGGGGTTGTTCTTTTTCTCGGCGCGACTTGGTCCTTTGTTGGGGCAGGTATCATTATTCACCATCGCCCATACCATCACCCTGGCGCTGGCCACATTAGAGCTGGTTTCTTTGCCTGCCACTATTGTGGAGCCATTGATTGCGCTTTCCATCACCTATGTGGCGCTAGAAAATGTTATGGGCACCAAATTTGGGCCCGTGCGCCTTGGTGTGATCTTCTTATTTGGCTTGCTTCATGGTCTTGGCTTCGCCTCTGTGCTTGGAGAATTTGGCCTCCCTGAGGATCAGCTTGTGGCGGCCCTTATAGGGTTTAATATTGGGGTTGAATTTGGTCAGATTATTGTGCTCATTCCTTCCCTCATTCTTTTTGCGACCTGGGCCGCACGCCAGGATTGGTACCGCCCAGCCATCCAAATTCCGGCATCCCTGGCCATAGGTGTCGTGGGGTTCTACTGGTTTGTGGAGCGTGTATTTTTGTAAACAGAACAATTTTTATATTTTCCTCGCCTCAAAAAGCATCTTAACGGCTTCCGTAGTTGATTTTTAAGGAGTTCCCCATGGGATTTTTTTCCGCATTTTTGGTGGTTGTTGCCGCCAGCAGCATGGCCCAAGCCTCGTGGCAATATTCGGCACCACAAACAGGTCTTGGCCCTGCAGCATCTGTTGCCTCCAGCAACCAGTCCATGGGAAATATTGAACTCAATTGCAACATGATCCGCTATCAAACTGGCGCCCAGGATGTTTATGATGAGTTGCGCGCCAAAAGGGCTGTTCGTATTGATTTTATGGAGAATGGATCCACGGTGGTTGGCTCCATGGACTTCGGTGAGGTCAATGCCACCATTGAGGTTGCTGAAGGTTATATCGCCATCATCCCCAATGACATGGCAGATTTGGATTTTGTTTTTGACCAGCTTCGCCGCAACCGTGTTGCTGTTGTTTCTCGTTCAGGCGAGGAGCTTGCTTATGGCATTTTTGGGCTTGAGGGTTCCTCTAAAGCCATTGATGCATTGCAGAAATCCTGCCGTCAAAACCCACAAGACGCATTTGGTCGTCCGTTGTAATGTGATCAGCCGGCCTCTTGGCCAGCTGTTTGTTCATGCGCATTTGGCGAAGGATTTGGCCATGTTGCGCAAGAGGTCATGAAAGAGTTTGGGTTCGGTTTTTATTCTTGCACCCAACGGGTCAAGGATACCCGTTTTGAGATTCCCTGAAATCGCCGCCACCAGCTTTGGGTTATATTGGGGTTCGGCAAGCACGCATGTGATGCCTTCTTGGGAAATCAGGTGTTGGATTTTTTCAATGCGTGACGGGCTTGGTGCGCTTGCATCGCCCAGGGACAAAGCGCCGGACACAGAGATGCCAAAGCTTTGCTCAAAATATTGGTACGCATCATGGAAAACCACATATTTGACGTTCATGACAGGCTTTAAAATCTTGGTGATGTCGTCACTCGTTTGGTCGATTTCTGCTTGGCCTTCCGCGGCATTGGCCAAATAGGTCGCTTGATGATCTGGATCCATTTGAGAAAGCTTTTGGGCAATGACTTGCAGCCAAATTTTGGCGTTGTCAGGGGAAAGCCACGCATGAGGGTCATGCGCCCCATGGCCATGGTCATCGTCACTTCCCCCATCATGATGGGCTTTTTCTTTTTCATGTTTGGCATCGTCTTGATGCCCATCTTCTTTATACAGGTCGCTCTTATCTTTCGTCCTGTCATGGTCGTGGTCATCATCTTGGTGATGGCCAAATAATGTTGTTTGCCGGAATGGAAGGAGATTTGTTTCCGGGAGATCCAATAGCTCAACAACATCTGCCTTCTTGGGTAGGTTTGTCATGGTTCGTTCAAGCCAGGGTGTAAGGCCTTCGCCCATCCAGAAAATAAGTTCGGCTTCCTGCAAGGATTCTGCTTCTGAGGGCCGTAGGGCATATTCATGGGGTGTTGCATTGGCTGGAATGAGCAATTTTGGTGTGCCAAGGTCACCCATCACCCTTGCAACCAGTGAATGGATGGGCGCAATATCGGTAACGACCTTGGGTATATTTGCCATCACATGGCCTGTGGTCATGAAAAATATGATTGAGGCACTGAGGTATTTCATGGCACCACCCAATTAATTGTTATAACATTACATGTTGACGACTTAAATGGCAGTTGGTCCGTTGGCAAGGGGTTTGTGATTCAGATGGAAGATGTTGGAAAGAATCATAGGGTTCAAAACCCGTCCGATGTGATGCGCAAGGCGGAAGAATATTGTGCGCTTCATGGCCTTCAGTTCACGCCGGTAAGACGCAAGGTCCTGGAAATCTTACTGGGCAGCAGCCAGGTGCTCGGGGCCTATGACATCCTGAAACATCTTGATCATGCAGGCTTCAAATCCCAGCCCCCGGTGGCCTACCGAGCTTTGGAGTTTCTGGTCAAACATGGTTTTGTCCATAAGGTGGTGCATTTAAATGCATTCGTTGCATGTGATCATCCCGATGAGGAGCATGCGCCCATGTTCATGATCTGCAACGAATGTGATCTGGTGGTGGAGGTTGATTCCAATCCTTTGCCCAGGTCTTTTGCTTCAACAACCAAAAATTCTGGGTTCCATGTGGAGGAGGCTGTTATTGAGATGAAGGGCCTCTGCACAGCTTGTGCTGGCATGGTGGTATCATGAGCCTTGTGAAGCTTGATAAGGTCACGCTGGCCTATGGTGAGCATATCATGCTGCGCGATGTTGATTTTGAGATGGGTCCTTCGGAGATTGTGACCATCGTGGGCCCCAATGGATCGGGCAAAACATCCCTTGTCAAAACCATTATTGGTGCATTGACGCCAAAGTCAGGGCGGGTAACCCTGCGCCCACAACTCAATATTGGGTATGTGCCCCAAAGGCTCAATATTGATGCCACCTTTCCCATGACGGTGGGGCGGTTTCTGAGACTGGCGGTGGATACAACCAAAGAAATCTATGAGCACGCCCTTGAACAAGCAGGTGTGCCCCAGGTGATGGGTCAGCAATTATCAAGCCTGTCGGGTGGTCAATTCCAGCGGGTGCTGCTGGCCCAAGCTTTGTTGGGCGCGCCTGATTTGTTGATTTTGGATGAAGCAAGTCAAGGCCTAGATCAGCTGGGGTCAGCATCTTTTTACCGACAAATAGAAAAAGTTCGTGATGACACGGGCTGCGCCATTTTGATGATCAGTCATGATTTGCATGTGGTGATGAGTGCGTCAGACCGTGTTATTTGCTTAAATGGTCATGTTTGCTGTGCTGGCACGCCATCGGAAGTGATTGCGATGCCTGAATATCAAGAATTATTTGGCGCCGAAGCTGGCGGTGCACTCGCCCTATATCGCCACCATCATGA
>DKOD01000164.1:0-803 GCA_002469865.1 Alphaproteobacteria bacterium UBA7371
GGTGCCAGCTTTTACGGGGCTTGGCGCACCCTATTGGGACGCCAATTGCCGGGGTGCCGTTTTTGGTCTGACCCGTAATTCTGGTCCTGCGGAATTGGCTCAGGCGGCACTTGAAAGCGTTGGTTACCAGACCCGTGATCTTCTATCTGCCATGCAGGCAGATTTCGGTGGTGGGGGTGAAGCTGTGCTGCGGGTGGATGGAGGAATGAGCGCGTCAGATTACTCCATGCAATTCATTGCCGACATCATTGGCGCCCGGGTTGATCGACCAAAAGTCTTGGAAACCACCGCCCTTGGGGCTGCCTGGCTCGCGGGGAGCCGTGCTGGCATTTATCCTGATATGGAAGGGTTTGCCGCAACATGGGCGCTGGATCGTGTTTTTGAGCCAAATATTGGGCATGAGGAGCGTGAACGCAAATATGCCGCTTGGCAAAGGGCCGTGAAAGCGACCATGGCGTTTTGACCATGACCCGCGTCCAAGATCAAACGTCATTCTGTCTGTTGTTGCTCTGAACGTTGAAGATTTGTTCAAAATAACGGACCATTTGGCAGTGAGATAAGACCCAGCAAGCCACCGCATCAACCAAAGCCTATTGGGTTGGTGACAGGATCGCAGCTGGGACAACACAAAAGAAAAGAATATTATTTTCAATCAATTCAAGTTTTGACTTGCCCCATGGGCTGAGCCATAACCCCGATTGATCTTCCGTTGGCGGGCCCATGCTTATCAATCTTTCTATCGTCTTGCCTATTTTTGCGCTTGTGCTTGTGGGCTGGGTAGCTGGTAAATATGGCGCCATTGG
>DKOD01000164.1:1149-3991 GCA_002469865.1 Alphaproteobacteria bacterium UBA7371
CCTGCAGGTATCCGCGAGGTTAACAGGCTGGTGGTTTATCTTGCCTTGCCCGCTTTGCTTTTTGACATCATGGCCAATGCTGAATGGGACGAAATCTGGCGGCCTGATTTTGTGCTTGCCTATGGTGGTGGCTGCATCATTATTTACCTCGCCATTGTCTATGTGCGTCGTCTCCAGGGGTTGCACCTGGCGGACGCCTCCATTGATGGGCTCAATGCGTCCTATGCCAATTCTGGCTATGTGGGCTTCCCATTGATATTTGCTGTTCTTGGGGCAGCAGGTCTTCCCCTTACCCTTGTGGCTGCCATCATGACGGTCTGTGTGTTGTTTGCGGTTGCCATTATTGTGATTGAGGTCTCTTTGCAGCAGGAAGCCGATCTGCTGATTATCATGAAGAAAACAGGAAATTCTTTAGCCAAGAACCCTCTTTTGATTGCGCCGGTGCTGGGGGCATTATTCATGGCCACGGGCCTGAACATGCCCGGACCTATTGACCGGTTCCTTGAGCTGTTGGGCAATGCTGCTGCACCCTGTGCGCTGGTGGCTTTGGGTTTGTTTTTGGCAGGTACTGATATTAAAAATGGCATCGAAAAGCCGGTGACCTTATCGATGTTGGTCTTTTACAAGCTTGCGGTCCAACCGGCGGTGACATGGGTTATTGCCGTCCCCATTCTGGGCATGGATCCCATGGCAAGCTTTGTGGTTGTTATCCTTTCGGCCCTGCCGACGGGCACGGGCCCATTCATGCTGGCTGTGACTTATGAACGGGATGCAAGGATGACGGGCCAGGCCATCCTGATCAGCACATGCCTGTCGGTGGTCAGCATTTCTGTGCTCATGGCAATCTTGCCATTATAGGCCAAAAAGCCCTTCAAATGGCTTATCGTTATTTTTGTTCTTGCCATTGGGCGAGGGCATCGCGGGCATGATTTTGGCTTGGGTCCAGGGCCTTGTCATGGCCGGGCCTTGGGGCAGCCAATTCGATCACATAGCCATTAGGGTCACGGAAATAGATGGAATCGATGAAGCCATGGTCGGAAATCCCCCTGGTTTCAATGCCGGCCTTTTTTCCTTTTTCAAACATATCATGAAGCGTGTCATGATCGACTTCCAAAGCAATATGCAAGTCGTAATCATGTTGTTTTTTGAAGGAAAAATCCATTTGAGGGACCTCAAAAAAGGCCAGGCAGGAACCATCTTCTAGCTGATAAAAACTATGCAGGGCCTCGGTGCTTCGGCCGGTCTTGGTCTCGCCAATGGGGAAAGCATGCACGAGCGGTAGCCCTAAGAAATCTTCATAGAATTGACGGGTTTCTTCTGAATCCCGACAGCGGTAAGCATTATGGTGAAGTTTTTTGATCATCCAAACCATCCTTGTTGTCCTCACAACAAATTTATCTTCTAACCGCAAAGCAGCAACCGCAGAGCATGAGAAATACCATTTCCAAATATCGAACAATGTTATGTGCGCTATGTTGCCTTTGCCTCATGGTCCAGCCGGTGCGGGCAAGTGACTTGCTTATTTTTGCCGCCGCAAGCCTCAAAAACGCCTTGGACGAATTGGCCAGTCTATACGAGCATAAAGAAGGTGGTGAGGTGGCCATATCCTATGGAGGGTCTTCCCTGCTTGCCCGTCAGATCCTGGCAGGCGCCCCGGCGGATATATATGTTTCAGCCAACCCCCAATGGATGGATGAAGTTGATCAAGCAGGCTTGCTTCTTGCCAACACAAGGCATGACCTGGTGGCCAATAACTTGGTGCTGGTTGCTGCCCCAAGCTTGGATGGCGTGGTGGAAGATCTGGATGACTTGTTGGGTATCTTGGGGGATGGCCGCATGGCCGTGGGCCTTTTGAATGCGGTGCCGGCAGGTATTTATGCAAAACAGGCATTGGAACATCTTGGCTGGCTTGCCCTGCTAAGGCCCCGATTGGCGCAGGTTGATAATGTGCGTAATGTGCTTGCTCTTGTGGGGCGTGGAGAAGCCAAAATGGGCGTGGTTTATGAAAGCGATTTGCTGGCAAGCCCGGACGTGAGGGTGCTGAAGCGATTTTCCAGCAACAGCCATGACCCCATCATTTATCCTGCCGCATTGGTGGCAGGTGCGCGGCCCGAGGCGCGGTTGTTTCTGGACCTGCTCAAATCCCAAACGGGACAGGAAATTCTGGCCCGGCATGGTTTTGTGCCGATGGGGCAGCCCTGATGGAATGGTGGGGTGATGAAACGCGCCAGGCGGTGATGTTGTCACTACAGGTGGCCTTCTGGGCAACCCTGTTGGCCATGCCGCTTGCCATCTTCGTGGCCCATATTCTCACCCGGAAGCGTTTTTGGGGGCGCGGGCTTCTTAATGCCTTGGTGCATTTGCCACTGATTATGCCGCCGGTGGTCACCGGTTATTTTCTGTTGCATGTTTTTGGCACGCAAGGAATGTTGGGTGGCCTACTTGCTGGTTTGGGCATTGTTTTTGCTTTTGACTGGACCGGCGCGGCATTGGCTGCCGCTGTCATGGCCTTCCCGCTCATGGTGCGCGCGGTGCGCTTGTCCATGGAGTCGGTGGATGAAGGTTTGGCCGAGGCTGCGGCCACCTTAGGTGCTGGGCCCCTATGGGTTTTTTGGCGGGTGCGTTTGCCCTTGGCCTTGCCGGGCATCATAACCGGCTCCATGCTTGGCTTTGCCAAATCCATGGGGGAATTTGGCGCCACCATCACCTTTGTGTCGAATATTCCTGGAGAGACCCAGACCATTGCCTCGGCAATCTATGCCTTTTTGCAAGTTCCAGGTGGTGATGACGCCGCCATGGGCCTTGCGCTTATGTCCGTTGGCGTGTCGCTTTTTGCTCTTCT
>DKOD01000023.1:0-11237 GCA_002469865.1 Alphaproteobacteria bacterium UBA7371
TTTTTTTTACAAACACGTCTTGGTCATGCAATGCATGCTGGAAAGAAACAACCAGGGGACGGAGCATGGAAATCATCGGCATCGGCAATGCAATCGTGGACATTTTGACAAAATGCGACGATGCACTTCTGGAAAAGCTTGGTCTTGAAAAAGGAACCATGCAGCTTGCCGACAAAGAGCAGGCCGCAGCAATTTATGAAGCCATTGGCCCAACCACCGAAATGTCGGGGGGCTCGGTGGCCAATTCCTGCGCCATCCTTGCTCATCTTGGCATTTCCACAGGCTTTGTGGGCGCCGTGGCCGATGACAGCTTCGGCAATATTTTTGCCCATGATCTCCAATCCGTTGGGGTGCACAATTTGTTTCAGCCCCAGGCACATGCCCTCCCCACGGCGACCTCCATTGTGCTGGTTACCCCGGACGCCCAACGCACCATGAACACACATCTGGGATGTTCAGGCCTCGTGGACGCCTCGGTTATGAACGAAGAAAGCCTCAGCCAAGCCGGCATGGTCTATTTGGAAGGTTATTTGTTTGATTCCCCAACCGCCCGTGAGGCCATGGAAAAAGCCGTGACCATCATGCGGCAAACCGGTGGCAAGGTGGCCCTTTCACTGTCTGATCCGTTTTGTGTGGAACGCCACCGCGACATGTTTTGGGGCATGATCACCGGTGATGCAGAAATGAAAGCCGACGTGGTTTTTGCCAATGAAATGGAAACCGAATCCCTATTTGGATGCCGGCCAGACAGCCAGCTGCTGGATGAACAGATCGTTGCCCACAACATCACCTTATTTGCCACCCATGGCGCCGAAGGCGTGGAGGTGCTGGAACCCAACAACAGAATGCGTGTGGCGGCTTGGGATGTTGAGGAAGTGGTGGACACAACAGGTGCTGGGGATGCCTTTGCTGCCGGGGTTTTGGCCGGCTTGATCAGGCAATATTCGGCGGAACATGCCGCAAGATTGGGCACGCTATGTGCCGCATCGGTGCTTGGTCAGATGGGTGCAAGAACCCAGGAAAATTTGAAGCTTCGGGCGGAAGATTTGTTGCTTCTTTAACGTTTTTACGATTTTGGTGGGGTGATCATGCGGCCAATCCGATTTCCACCCAGCAAATGCACATGATAATGGGGCACTTCTTGATCAGCCGCCTCGCCGGAATTGGTGATCAGGCGGTAGCCTGTGCCACCCACAGATTGGGCGACACCGGTGATGCGCGCGACCTCACCAATAGCCTCGGTAAATCCAGTTTTTTCTACAGCTGTTGCATTTTGCGAAAAATCATCATGGCTCAAATAACCGCCCTTGGGGATGATCAGGACATGGACATTTGCCTGAGGATTGATGTCAGGAAAGGCCAAGGCCACGTCATTTTCATAGATACGCTCGGCGGGTATTTCTCCACGGAGAATTTTGGCAAAAATATTGTCACTGTCATAAGTCATGGTCTTGATCCTCAGGCTATGATCTTGATGCTTTTTCTTCCAGGCCACCCATGGCCTGGCGTTGTTGCAATAACTCGGTCAATTCATCCAGCGTAACGCCAGCATCTTCCAACAACACGAGCAAATGATAAAGAACGTCTGCGGCTTCAGCGGTGATTTCTTGCTTGTCCTCGGACAAACTTGCCACCACCAATTCAATGGCCTCTTCGCCAAATTTTCGGGCAATGCGGCTTCGGCCGGACTGAAGAAGACTGGCGGTGTAGGATGTGGTTGCTGGCGCGCCACGGCGTGCTGCAATGATTTCTGCAAGATGTGTGAGTATTTCCATGAACTGCCCGGAAATCATGACAAAATGATGAATGTCACGTTTTCGTCATCATGACGCAAAAATCAAGAAGGTTCTTCGTTGGTTGGACATTTTTACCGCCAAAATGCCTTGGTGGCCGCAAAATTATTCCAAGCCACACGCGCATGGGCAAAAGCTTTCTCAGCCTCCCCGTGATGCCAGCCCAAAAGATAGCCAAGCGCCATGGAAATTTCTGGGGACTTATGACCATGACGTGCGACCAGTTCTTCCGCCATGGCCACATCATTCAAATAGCCAAAAATATTTTGAAGCTTCTTAAGGGATTTGAGGAATTTTTCCGATTTTTTCTTCGGGTAAAGACATAGAAAAAAGTCACTGGCATAGCGCAATTTCTTCAATTCCTTACGCAGATCATGGCGTTGCTCGATGGACAGTTGCTCGAGCTTTTTGGCCTTTTTGGCGCATTTGCGCCGCAAGCGGTCCAAGGTCAATTCCGCATGGATAGAGATGGGCCGTGCCAGGCGCATGGTTTGGGTGAAATCACCCATTTGAATCCAACCCCTGCCTTCGCAATAGGCTTGCAGGCGCAACAAAAAGACCCCAACCCTCGGGGCATTGATGTTGGCCCGCACCAAAGGCGCGGCCTCATCCCAAGCCAGGGCAAGTTCATGGGCAAGCTGGGCGAAGCCTTGATCCTCAGTTCTTATCTTTGCCACGGGGGCGACAATATCGTCACGAAGGACATCCAAATCCCTAAGCCGCCCCACTTGGCTTGCCAGCCAACGGGCTTCACCATCCAAAAAACGCATCTCTGGGACATCGGCCACATCCTTGAACACACGAAATACCGACCGCAAACGGCGAAGGCCGACGCGCAATTGATGTGGTCCTTCGGGGTGATCACTGACACGGGTCACGTGCAAATTATGGCTGATTTGCTTGAGGCAGGCCCGAAGCGCATCCCGGTAGGCGATTTCCGTATTGGCACCATCAGTGAGGACAAAATCTTTTGCATGCAATGGCATGGCTTGGGTTGCCCGACCTTCGACCAACATCCCATAGCCAACCGACGCCTTATTGCTGGAGGAGAAAGAGAAGGGAATATCGGCCATGAAGCCACCGGCCAATTGGAACAAATCCTCCAACGGACCCTGCACCAATTCCATCTCCACCTCGGTGATGGGGGCGATCAACCCACCCACGACCACTTCGCCGGCATCAAGGCTAACCTCCACAACACCACCCGTTGGCCCAGCTACTTGCACATATTGCCTACGGATGATGGTTTCAAACACCGGGGTTAAGGGCATGCCGCCACAGGCTTTTTCCAAAAGCTGCCGAACCTGCATATCCTCGATGCGCTCCAAATCAAGTTGCTCATTGCGCAGCCGGACATGATATTCATCAACCCGGGACAGGCCCGCATGCATCTTGGCATTGCATTTGATCGTCTGCACCCAATAACGGCCCTCTTTTCGGGTGCGAAGTGCGATGCCTGCCCGCTTCAATGCCAGGTCAGCGGTGTCATGATAGATGGCCCTCAATAGGCGTGAACGCCAATTGCCAGTGGCGACATCCTTCACCTTCTGGGCCCGGCGTAATTTCTTGATGCCCTCAATATCACAATGGAATTTGAGTTCGATTTCTTGGAATTTGTCGGTCATAAGGTATTTTATATGCGCACTAAGTGCGCTTTGCCAAGGGTGTTATGGTCATTTTGGGGCGCGGAATCTGCGCACCGGCAATCCCGCCTCCGCCAGGGCGGCCCTGGCCTCGGCAATGCTATGCTCACCAAAATGGAAAATAGAAGCCGCCAACACCGCACTGGCATGACCCTCGGCCACGCCAT
The DNA here is from genome assembly GCA_002469865.1 of Alphaproteobacteria bacterium UBA7371. Lineage (GTDB taxonomy): Bacteria > Pseudomonadota > Alphaproteobacteria > UBA8317 > UBA8317 > UBA8317. The sequence continues at coordinate 3,604 of DKOD01000023.1, forward strand.
CGACCAAATCCTTAAGCTTTCCCACCCCACCCGAAGCAACAACCGGCACGCGAACATGGTCTGCAATCTTGCGCGTGAGGGCCAAATCATAGCCATCCCTGGTGCCGTCACGGTCCATGGAGGTGAGAAGAATTTCGCCAGCACCCAGGGCCACCACCTGTTGGGCGAATGCCACCGCATCGATGCCCGTGGGCGTGCGGCCCCCATGGGTGAAGATCTCCCAATGGCCTGGCTTGGTTTGGCGCGCATCGATGGCCACCACCACGCATTGGGCACCAAAACGTTCTGCGGCTGCCGACACAATGGATGGGTCTTTTACCGCGGCGGTATTCACAGCAACCTTATCGGCCCCGGCCAATAAGAGATTCCGGAAATCTTCCACATTTCGCACCCCACCACCAACAGTAAGCGGCATGAAACAGGTTGAGGCGGTGCGTTCGACCACATCCAGCAAGGTGCCCCGCCCTTCATGGGATGCAGAAATATCCAAAAAACATAATTCATCGGCCCCGGCCCGGTCATAAATCCCAGCCAATTCCACAGGATCGCCGGCATCGCGTAAGCCAACAAAATTAACGCCCTTCACCACCCGACCATCGGCGACATCAAGGCAGGGAATGATCCGAACGCCAACCATCAATTCTTGGCCAATTTTTTTAACGCTTCACCAAGATCCAAACGGCCATCATAAATGGCCCGCCCGGAAATCACCCCCTCAAGAAGGGGAATATTGGCATCAAGCAATCGGTCAATATCCAAAAGCGAAGCAACCCCACCCGATGCAATCACAGGCAAATTGGCTGCCAAGGCCATTTGTCTGGTGGCATCAACATTAACCCCTTCCAAAAGCCCATCACGGTCAATGTCGGTAAAAATAATCGCCGCCACCCCGACATCGGCAAATGCTCGGCCCAAATCTGTTGCCTTCATGTTGCTGGTCTCGGCCCAACCTTCGGTGGCGACATGGCCCGATTTGGCATCAATGCCCACCATTATTTGCCCTGGAAAGACACGGCATGCCTCACGAACAAGATCAGGGTCTTTAAGCGCAACCGTGCCCAAAATCACCCGATCCACACCAAGTTCCAACCAATCGGCAATGGAAGAAAGCGTACGAATGCCCCCACCCAATTGCATCCGCATGCCCGTGGCAGCCCGGACGGCCTTAACCGCTTCGGCATTCACCGCCCTGCCCGCAAAAGCACCATTGAGGTCCACCATGTGAAGATGGCTGCAGCCAGCTTTTTCAAATTGCAGGGCCTGATCCACAGGATCCATGTTGAACACCGTGGCCTCATCCATGAGACCCCGCTTTAACCGCACGCATTGGCCATCTTTCAGATCAATAGCGGGAAACAAAATCATGGCTGCCACCTCAGAAATTGCGAAAGAAAGTTAAGCCCCGCTTGTTGGGACTTTTCTGGATGGAACTGCACCCCCAACATGTTATCCCGACCGATGATGGCCGTCACCAGCCCACCATGCTCGGTGCTGCCGATGAGATGATGTTGTTGGTCTGGTTTCACGGCATAGGAATGAACAAAGTAAAAATCCTCATCATCAAGACCCACCATGACGGGATGGTCTTGAAGAATGGTAAGGCGATTCCAGCCCATATGGGGCACACGCAGGTTTTGATCCTCTGGCGCCAGCAGGTAGGTATGGCCAGGCACCCAGCCTAGGCCCTCATGCCTGCCATGCTCATGGCCTTCATCAACCATAAGCTGCATGCCCACACAAATTCCCAAAAATGGGCGTTTTTTGTCCAGCACAACATCACATAGGGCCTCTTTAAGCCCATCCACCGCACCCAGGCCTGCCATGCAATCACCAAAAGCACCAACACCTGGTAGGATCACGTGATCTGCCTTGCCAAGCATGGCCGGGTCACTGGTGACCAGAACTTGTCTTTCAGTTACCCGGGCCACGGCATTGGCCACCGACCTCAAATTGCCAGAGCCGTAATCAATAACGGCAACAATTCCCTCCAAATCAGGCCCCCATATGCTCCTTGGTGGACACAAGTCGTCCCTCATTGCGTGGGTCCATGCTTGTGGCCTCCCGCAGGGCACGAGCCAGCGCTTTAAAGCCGGATTCAGCGATATGGTGGTTGTTCACCCCATAGCGATTTAAGACATGCAAGGTGAGACCCGCATGTTGGGCAAAGGCGTAATAAAATTCCCGGAACATTTCGGTGTCGAGGTCACCCAGTTTTTCCTTGGTAAAGGCAACTTGAAATACCAAAAAAGGGCGGTCACAAACGTCCACATAGCATTCAGACAGGCATTCATCCATTGGGATGATGGCCCGGCCATAGCGGGTGATGCCCTTCATGTCGCCCAGGGCGTCACGCAAAGCGAGCCCCAAAACGATACCGACATCCTCGGTGGTGTGGTGGGGGTCAATATGCAAATCACCCTTAGCCTGCAAGGTGATATCCATGAGGCTATGGCGGGCTAGTTGTTCAAGCATATGATCAAGAAACCCAATGCCGGTATGAATTTCGGCCTTGCCGGTTCCGTCAATCGAAATTTGCGCGGAAACACTTGTTTCTTTGGTCTCGCGTGAGGCACTTCCAGTGCGCATGGTCCGTACTCCCATGGACAAACGTCATCAAAATCAACGCAACCCCTAGCAGAGCGCGGCAACAAACCCAAGATAGCCGCGGCATGTGATAAACAAAGCAAACGCTGCTCACCTCAGTTGGTCAAACGCCTTCTAGATCCTCATAATAGACAAGAGCTGGCATATTGCGGCGCTGGTGAATGATACGCAAGATCACGGGTCGATTATCAACGACATCGAAACGCTTGAAAAAAATAACGTGACGTTGACAGTTCAGGGAGCGCATGCCTGGCAACAACAAGCTTCTGTCTTTGCCAATAACAGTATGCTTATTGATCTGCTCAAATGCGTGGGACAACCGACGGTAATAAAGTAACCACTTATGACTGCCCCAATTTTCTATCGTGTAATTTCGGATGTCTTCAAGATCAGCCTTTGCATGACGGGATAGCGTAACTTTCATGCCTGTTAGCTATCGAATGCATCCGGTTCAAAAGCATGTGCATCAAATTCGATGTAATCACCACGCTCAACTTCCTTAGCAACTTGCTCCAAGTCTGCTTTCAGTGCGTAAAATTGCCGGGCGCCATCTCTTTCCATTAACATCCGCACCCCGGCACGCACCACCTCGCTTAAATTGGCATATGCACCAGAATCAATCTGCGTTTGCACATATTGTTGCATCGGTTTGGTTAGGTGAACATTCGGCATATAATCCTCCACTCATGCTCAATTATATCAGATTCTGATAATTTTGCGCAATTCTATTGAGGCCAATTCGTTCCCGCTGAAACCTTTGTATCTGCTGTCCCTGTTAAGGCAGCTTGCAAACAGATGGTGGGTAACCCGAAGACAAAAATAACAAAAACCGATGCTACCCCCTAGCGGAAGGCAACGAAAAACCCGAGATAGCCCCTACGTATCAGAGACAAAGGAAGTGACCCAAATATGGAAATGCATGGCACGACGATCGTATGTGTGCGCAAAGATGGCGAGGTAGTCATGGCCGGTGACGGGCAAGTCACCGTTGGCCATACGGTGATGAAGGGCGGCGCCCGAAAAGTTCGCAAAATTGGCAAGGGCCAGGTTCTCGCGGGCTTTGCCGGCGCCACCGCCGACGCCTTCACCCTTCTGGAACGCCTCGAGGCCAAACTTGAGACCTACCCCAACCAGCTCACCCGGGCGGCGGTGGAACTGGCCAAGGATTGGCGGACTGATCGCTATTTGCGCCGCCTTGAAGCCATGCTGACGGTGGCGGACAAAGACGTGTCGCTTGTGGTCACGGGCATGGGCGATGTGGTGGAACCCGATGATGGCGTCATTGGCATTGGGTCTGGCGGATCCTATGCCTTGGCAGCTGCCCGGGCGCTCATGGACACCGACCGCGATGCCCAGACCATTGCCCTGAAGGCCATGGAGATTGCTGGTCAGGTATGTATCTACACCAATGACAACATCACCATGGAGCGGCTTTGATGACCGAATTTTCCCCAAGAGAAATTGTTTCGGAGCTGGACCGCTTCATTATTGGCCAGAAGGATGCCAAAAAAGCCGTGGCCAACGCCCTTCGCTATCGTTGGCGGCGGCGGCAGGTGGAAAGCCCACTTAAGGAGGAGATCCTGCCCAAAAACATTCTCATGATCGGACCAACCGGCGTGGGCAAAACAGAAATCTCACGACGTTTGGCCAAATTGGCCGCGGCACCTTTTTTGAAGGTTGAGGCGACCAAATTCACCGAAGTAGGCTATGTGGGGCGGGATGTGGACCAGATCATCCGGGATTTGGTGGAAGCAGCCATTCAAATGGTGCGCGAAGAAAGCAGGCGTAAGGTTCAGGCCAAAGCAGAGCTCCATGCCGAAGAGCGTGTGATCGATGCCTTGGTGGGTGACGGGGCTTCTGCCTCCACACGCAACTCCTTCCGCACACGACTTCGCAATGGCGAATTTGACGAAAAAGAAATTGAGCTTGAGGTGGTGGACCAGGGCGGTGGTATGCCCCAAATTGACCTTCCCGGCATGCAAGGCGGCAGCATGTCCATGATCAATTTGCAGGATCTTTTCGGTAAGGCCTTCACCAAAACCAAAAAACGCAAAATCCTTGTGGGCGATGCCCACAACATCCTTGTCGCCGAAGAAGCCGATAAATTGCTTGATCATGACAACATAAACCGTGAGGCACTCTCTCGGGTGGAAGAAAATGGCATCGTGTTTATCGATGAAATCGACAAAATATGCGCCCGCTCAGAAAAAACCTCAGGCGCTGATGTCTCCCGCGAAGGGGTTCAGCGTGACCTTCTTCCACTCATTGAAGGAACCGTGGTGTCCACAAAATATGGGGCCGTGCGCACCGATTATATTTTGTTCATCGCATCAGGGGCCTTCCATATGGCCAAGCCATCGGATCTTCTGCCCGAATTGCAAGGTCGTTTGCCTGTTCGGGTGATGCTCGGGGCCTTGGAGCATGATGATTTTAAGCGGATTCTCACCGACACCGAAGCCAATTTAACCCTGCAATATAAAGCCTTGATGGCAACAGAGGGGTTGGAATTGGAATTTTTGGAAGATGGAATTGATGCCATTGCCGACATGGCGGTGGAATTAAACGCGACCATAGAAAATATCGGTGCCAGGCGACTTCACACGATCCTGGAGCGTATTTTGGAAGGGGTGAGCTACCATGCCTCTGACCGATCGGGGGAAAAAGTCACCGTGGACCGCGCCTTTGTGCAAGAGCATATCGGCGAATTATCTGGTTCCACAGATTTGAGCCGCTTCATCCTTTAAAGATCGCGTCGCCGGCGCAGGCAAATATAAAACGCCCCGGCACCCCCATGCCGGGGGCTTGCCGGCGTGGCAGCCAAAATTTTGGCTTTATGGGCAGACATTTTCAGCCAGAGGGGCAATTGCTGACGCAACACACCACCCCCGGCGCGGCCCTTACCGGTGATCACCAAAAGAACGCGCAGGTCCCGAGCAATGGCGGTGGTGACAAAATGCTCAAGCCGTTGTTGTGCTTCATGTTGAACATGGCCATGCAGATCAAGCACCGCTTCCACAGGCAATTTGCCAGCGGTTAGTCGGCGCACCAAATTGCGGTCCATGCCATCGAATTTGCGCTGCTGTTCATCATGCCGATGGATGTTGGATGGCACTGTCACCCGGGCAGGACCTACCAATTCATCCTTTTTGTTGGGGGCCTGCGGCATGTTCATGCTTGGTTTTGAATTTGGAACATCTTCATCGGGCAGATTATGCATAGGAATGGGCCCAGCACGTGTGGATCTCACATCCGACGTGGCCCGCCGCCAAAGCCGCTCTTCATCCCGCGTCGTCTGACGACGGCGGGCCATGATCAGGCATCATCCAAAATCAAAATCTGGTGGGACCTCGGCCCATGGGCACCCAAAAACAGGGTTTGCTCAATATCCCCTGTGCGCGACGGCCCCGTGATGAAGTTCACAGCCCTTGGGAATATTTTGCGCTTGCGCATCAATGGCCAGACATCATCCAAGGATCCAACAATGTTTGACGCCTTCAACACCACAATATGATGCTCGGGCACAAAGTTGAGCGTGGTCATCCGATCACGTCCAGAATGCATGACGAGGGTTCCCGTCTCGGCAATGGCCGCCACGCCCAGCGATAAGCCAATCAAATCCCTAGGTCCTGGTTTTTCGTGGTGGATTTCCAGTGATGTCCCGGAAAAATCCAACTGCTTCAAAAATTTCTCGGGCTCCATGAACAATCGGCCAGGCAAATTATGCTGGCGCGTGGCCTCCAAGATCGCGGCCACAAGGTTATCCTGGGTGATCCGCTGAATAATGGTTTGATGGTCCTCGGCGCGGGTTGCAAAAGTTGCCACCAGATCGTCACTTCTGGCCAATCCCGGCTGTAGGGATCGTGGGTGGCTTTTGATGCGTTCTGCCGCCTTGGCTTGGCGTTTTTTGGAACCTTCCGGGCCTAAAACTGCCTCTAATCTTTTCAAAACCGCATGGCTCATGATTGGCGTGCCTTATATTGCGCCATGAAGCTTTTTTTGGCCGGCGCAGGCATGACCCGGGATTTGGTCCAGGACGAAAGCCCCGGGATAGATTGGAAATAACCCTTCTTCCCCGCCAACATGGCGCCCAGCCAAGCTGTGGGCCCGGTGAGGCTTCTGTAAAGCGTGGGTCTTTTGGCAATTTGCGCCCAAATCTTCACGCCCAACCGTTCCCAAAAGCTGTTGTAACCACCTTGGGCGGCATCATTGCGCCATTCCCTCATCAAATCTGGAAGAGGGATCTTCATGGGACAAACCTCGGCACAACGACCGCAAAAAGTCGATGCATTGGGCAGGTCCGAAGAGGCATCAATGCCCCAAATCGCCGGGGTGATAACCGATCCAACCGGGCCCATATAGGTGGAACCATAGGTATGACCGCCGACGGCGGCATAAACGGGGCAATGGTTCATGCAAGCCGCACAGCGGATACAACGCAGAATATCCCGGTATTTGGAACCAAGAATTTGGCTTCGGCCATTATCCAAGAGCACCACATGGAAATCCTTTGGCCCGTCCTTATCAGCGGCACGTTTGGGGCCGGTGGAAAAGGTTGTGTATGCCGACATGTCCTGGCCGGTGGCCGAACGCCCCAGGAGCCTGATCATGGTGGTGGCATCTTCCAAGGTCGGCACCACTTTTTCAATCGAGCTCACCACCACATGGGTGTCTGGCAAGGCCTGGGTAAGATCCCCATTTCCTTCATTGGTGACAATCACCGTGGAACCGGTTTCTGCAATCAAAAAATTGGCGCCGGTGATGCCGACATCTGCTTCAAAATATTTTTCCCGAAGGATGGTTCGCGCCTCACTCACCAGATCCTCGCCAGCGGTAAGGTCTCTTTGGGAATCGAGATGTTGGTGGTGATCCCGGAAGATTTCCGCGACCTGTTCTTTGGTCTTATGCACCACCGGCGCAATGATATGCGAGGGCGCTTCATCGGCAAGCTGGATGATGTATTCGCCAAGATCCGTCTCAATGGGGGTGATGCCTGCATCAATAAGCGCGGCATTCAAGGCGATTTCTTCGGT
>DKOD01000023.1:11609-13912 GCA_002469865.1 Alphaproteobacteria bacterium UBA7371
AGCACGGCCTCACGGGCATCTTCAGCATTGTTGCATAGGTGAACATGGCCACCTTGGGCCTCCACCTGCTCGATGAATTTCGCCAAATACACATCCAAATGATCCAAGGTGTGGTTTTTGATTTCCACTGCCTGGTCACGCAATTCCTCAAATTCGGGCAGGGGCTCAAAAGCCTTTGTGCGGCCATCGACAAATTTATGCTCAACTTTTTTCAACGCCTTTTGAAGATTTTCATCTTTCAAGGCGCCGGCAATTTTCTTTTTGAAATCCCGTGGGTTGAGTTGTGTCATTGTTCACCTTCTCCAATTGCCGGTCCATCGGCATGACCAGCAAGCACCTCGGCCACATGATAGGCCTTTATGTTGCTGCCACGCTTTTTGAGGCGGCCAGCAATATTCAACAAGCAGCCCAGATCACCAGCCGCCACCATGGTAGCGCCCGTTTCTTCTAGGCTTGCACATTTTTTGTCCACCATGCTTGTGGAAATATCAGAATATTTGACGCAGAAGGCGCCACCAAAACCACAACAAACATCCTTGGTCTCATGCTCGATGATCTGTCCGTTTTTCATGGAATTAATCAGGGCCCGTGGTTCAGGCCGCACCCCATGCTCACGAAGTGATGAGCAGCTGTCATGATAGGTCATGGCCTGGCCATCCATGTCTGGCAGTTCCCGCATGCCCATGATCCGGTATAGGAAAAACAACAATTCATGGGTTTTTTTGGCCAAGGCCTCGGCCCTTGGCCCATATTCTTCATCATCACCAAGCAATGTTGGCAAATGATGATTGAGCATGCCACCGCATGAACCTGAAGGGACAACCACATAATCAAAATGCTCAAAGGCATCCACAAATTGACGGCCAAATTCCTTGGCATCTTCTGGCGCGCCAGAATTGTAAGCAGGTTGACCACAACAAACCTGGGCCTCTGGGACCACCACCTCACAACCGGCCCGCTCCAACAATTCAATGGTGGAAAATCCGACATTTGGTCGGAACATATCGACCAAACAGGTGGCAAAAAGGCCAATGCGTGGTTTGTTAGATTTATCGCCCATGGATCAGCCCCGTGCCTGTGTGGAGATCAGCGTCCAATTTGGGTTTGGGTTGGCCAGATCTTTTTCAAATTCCCAATATTCTCTTGAAGTCTGTACTGCTTCGGGCGACCCTTCAAGGGTCTGACCATCAGCATCGGTCATGTGAATAATCACCTCGGCATCAAAATCGATGCCAATCACAGCCGTGGTGCCATGCAATTGGGCGCCAGTGATGCGGCTGGCGGTGATGCCCACCACGTCATGGCTTAGTTTGTTGCCCGCTTCCTCACGTGATGTGATGGCGCCATCGAAGGCATCAAACAATTCCTCATTCATTAGGTTGCGCAGCATGTCCCGGTTGCCTTGCACATAGGCCTCCATGATCATTTCATAAGCAGCCTTGGCGCCTTGCAAAAACTCATTGGGGTCAAAATCTTCACGAACCTGATTAAGCGCACGCAGCTGGGTTTCTGCATCCACCGAGGTCATATGCTTCCTGGCCAACGTCCAATCACCGCCCCGGGCCGGATCCAATGCAATGATGTTGCTGTCTTCTGTTTGGGCATCCTGGGCCGGTCCTTCGATCATTTCCCCGGAACGGTCTTTTTCATGACCGGTTCGTTTGCCCAACACCTCGCGCAATTTGTTGAAAATCACAAAGGCCATGACGCCGAGAATGATCAGCTGAATGAGTTCCGCCATCGTTTCAGTTATCCTTTTTGGTCCCGCCAAAAATGTTGGGCGGCTGTTGGTTGTCAAAGAGCCCCACAGAGGCTACTGCGTCAATTGTTTCAATTACGGCCAGATGGAAGGGCAGACCCATGAGCGAAGAAACCACCCAACCCGAAGTACGCCAAGTCTCCCAATATATTAAAGACCTGTCCTTCGAAAACCCAAAGGGAACAGCCGGCCTTAACATGGCATCCAAAAAGCGTCCTGACATCGATATTGGTGTGCAGGTCCAAGGGAACAAGCTTGAAGATGATCATTATGAGTCCGTGATCCATTTGAATGTCACCGCCAAGGTCGATGGTGAGGTCATGTTCTTGGTCGAATTGGCCTATGGCTCCGTTTGGATTTTCAAGGATGTTCCCCAAGACCAATTATCGCCATTGGTCTTAATCCATGCCCCTTCCATGGCTTTCCCATTCGCGCGTCGGATCATTGCCGATGTCACACGTGACGGGTCATTCCCACCATTAATGATGGATCCAATTGACTTTGCTGCGCTATACCGCCGCAACCAGGACAATCAGGCCAGTGG
>DKOD01000002.1:0-2838 GCA_002469865.1 Alphaproteobacteria bacterium UBA7371
GCTATGCCATAACGCAAATGGATATTAACCACTGGGGTGTGGTCGCCGCCACGTGATTCACTCACCACATCACGCCACCACCCAAACATGGTGAATAACACACCCAGAAAGCCGGCCACGGCCAGGTAAGGTCCGATTTCTTCATGGAGCCAGAAGACAAGCCCAACAGCCATGACAAAGGCGCTCACGGAGCCGACAAAAGGCCAAGGGCTTGGGTTAACTAGATGATAATCGTGTTTTTTTGCATGTGCGTCAGCCATGACTTTTCACACCCCTTTGTTGATTTTATTTCCATTTGAACTATCACACAAAAGACCCCCACAACAATTAGCCATCAGTCGATTCTTCCGATGGATAAAATGTGTAGGACAAAGTGATTTCTGTGATGTCATCAAGCCCTTCATCATTCATAATGTCGGGATCAATGAAGAAGGAAACCGGCATGTCGATATGTTGACCTGGGGCCAGCACCTGCTCGGTAAAACAGAAGCACTCAATTTTGTTAAAATATGGCCCAGCCTTATGGGGCGTCACGTTAAATGTTGCTGTACCGGATATGGAACTGCCCTGGGCGTTGAAGGATTCATAAAAGGCCAACCGCTCCTCACCAACCTTCACCTCCATCACATCCTGGGAGGTCTTAAATTCCCAACCCATTTTTTTAAGATGTTTGGCGGTGTTGGCATCAAAACGGACCTTGATCATTCTGTCGACGACCATATCGGCGGGTGCTTGGGCACGTTGGGTGGTACCGCCATAGCCAGTCACCTGGCAGAACAGCTGATAGAGTGGAACGGACGCATAGGCCATCCCAACCATCCCAACAACCACGAGGCTTAAAACTATTGCCGTGCGCCTCACTTCACCCCCCTATTATAACGGTCTGTTGGCGACATTGCCGCCAAGTTTCACAATGGTGATCACAAAAAACAGCACCACGAAGCTGATCAAAAGGCCAAGCAAAACTAGGTTCCGGCGCTCGCGGCGTTTTTTCAAATCAAGCGACATGGAACAACCCATCAACAAGCAAGGCAAAAAAGATGGCAAAGAGATAAATAATTGAAACGCCAAATGCCTTCTTGGCTCGTCGAACCTCAACCTCACCCGCCACGCCATACAACCTGAAGCATGACCAGAAAAACCAGCAACTTGTGACCAAGGCCACAACACCATAGGCAATACCAGCCCAACCCATGAATGTGGGCATGAGTGAGAGTGGCAGAAGGGTGGCCGCATAAAAGACAATCTGATGTTTGGTATGGGCGCGGCCATGGACGACAGGCAACATGGGAACATTGGCCCGACGGTAATCTTCGTCTTTATAAAGCGCCAAGGCCCAAAAATGTGCCGGGGTCCACATGAATATAATAGCCACAAGCACCAAGGGCTCCCACGCAAAGCTATCGGTGACGCTTAACCAAGCAACCAACGGGGGTAACGCACCGGCAAGGCCACCAATCACAATATTCTGCGACGTCGCCCGCTTGAGCCACATGGTGTAAATCACAGCATAAAAGAAAATCGTAAAAGCCAGGGCTGCTGCCCCAAACCAGGACACCGTCAATCCAAGCATGAGGACTGAAGCAACCGACAAAAACAACCCGAAGGCCAAGGCATCGCCAGCACGCATACGGCCAGAAGCAACAGGCCGGTTGGCCGTGCGGGTCATGATACGGTCAATGTCAGCATCAAACCACATGTTCAATGCGCCCGACGCACCAGCGCCCACGGAAATACATAGAAGTGCGGTGAATGCGAGCACCGGATGCATCTCAGATCCAGCACGAATCATGCCCACCAATGCCGTAAGGATCACAAGTTGCATCACCCTTGGCTTCAGCAACGCCCAATAATCGGCCACATCGGTGATTTCTTCTGCCTTATCTGCCCTGTAATCGAGCTGTATCTCTGACATCTAACCTGTTTTCCGTTTGTTCAAAAAAACCCTGCCCAATGGGCAGGGCATCGTTTGGGCCAATGGGGCCCATATGGGCCCCATGAAATCACTTCACCTCAGGCAATTCGTTGAACTGGTGGTAAGGTGGTGGTGAACTGATGGTCCATTCCAACGTGGTGGCACCTTCGCCCCATGGGTTATCGGCCACGCGGCGCTTGCGCAAGAAGCTTTCGGCAACGACCACGAAGAAGATCACAACACCCACCAAGGTGATGAAGTACCCAATAGAGGACACAAAATTCCAACCTGCAAAGGCATCCGGATAATCGGCATAGCGACGTGGCATGCCGGCAAGCCCGAGGAAATGCTGCGGGAAGAAAACAAGGTTTACACCAACAAATGTCACCCAGAAATGCAGCTTACCCAAAAACTCATTATACTGAACACCGAACATCTTGCCCTGCCAGTAATACCATCCGGCAAAGAGGCCAAAGACAGCACCTAGTGACAACACATAATGGAAGTGGGCGACAACATAATAGGTGTCATGCAAAGATTGATCGATGCCAGCATTGGCAAGAACCACGCCCGTAACACCACCAACAGTGAACAGGAAGATAAAGCCAATGGACCAAAGCATTGGTGTCCGGAATTCCATGGAACCGCCCCACATCGTGGCAATCCAAGAGAATACCTTCACACCGGTGGGCACCGCGATCACCATGGTGGCAATCACAAAATATGCCTTGGTGTCGACAGAAAGACCAACCGTATACATGTGGTGGGCCCAAACGATGAAGCCCACAACGCCAATAGCCACCATGGCATAGGCCATTCCGAGATAGCCAAAGATTGGCTTGCGGGAGAAAGTGGATACGATATGGCTCACGATGCCGAAGGCCGGCAAAATCATGATGTAAACCTCTGGGTGACCAAAGAAC
>DKOD01000002.1:3153-4926 GCA_002469865.1 Alphaproteobacteria bacterium UBA7371
TCTGGGTGACCAAAGAACCAGAAAAGATGCTGGTAGAGCACAGGATCACCACCACCGGCTGGGTTAAAGAAGGTGGTTCCAAAGTTTCTGTCGGTCAGCAACATGGTGATGCCGCCGGCAAGCACAGGCACAGCCAACAACAGCAAGAATGCAGTTACCAACATGGACCATACAAATAATGGCATCTTATGCAGGGTCATGCCCGGTGCGCGCATGTTCAAAATCGTGGTGATGAAATTGATTGCGCCAAGCAAAGATGATGCACCTGCAATATGCAAGGACAAGATAATCAAATCCATGGCTGGACCCGGGGAACCTGTGGTGGAAAGGGGCGCGTAAAGCGTCCAACCACCGCCATGGCCCAACCCACCGTCACCCTCAACGAACAACGACATAAACAAAAGAGCAAGAGACGCAGGCAGCAACCAAAAAGAAATATTATTCATCCTAGGGAAGGCCATGTCAGGCGCCCCAATCATGAGGGGCACGAACCAGTTGCCAAACCCACCAATCAAGGCAGGCATCACCAAGAAGAAGATCATTAACACGCCGTGGGCAGTCACAAGCACGTTGTAAAAATGGTGGTCACCACCAAGAATACCATCGCCTGGATACATCAATTCCAAACGGATGAGGCCAGACATTAAGAAACCGATGATGCCCGCAAAAATTGCGAACAAAAGATACATCGTACCAATGTCCTTGTGGTTGGTGGAATACACCCAGCGGCGCCAGCCGGTCGGCGTATGTTCATCATGATGATCGGCAGCATGTGTATAGGTCATTCTGCTTTATCTCCTGTTAACGCTCAGTCAGCCTTAGCGGCCAGTTTGGTTGGTGAATTTTCAAGGCGGGCGAGAAGTGCCTGGGCCTCATCGATATCTTCTGCAGCAGCAACTGCCCACTGTTCATACACATCCTCAGAAACGACCTTCACCATGATCGGCATGAAAGCATGGCGCACGCCACAAAGCTCCGAACATTGGCCGTAATAAAGGCCCTCTTTTTCGGCACGAAACCAGGTTTCGTTCAAACGGCCGGGCACGGCATCCATTTTGATGCCAAATGCAGGCATGGCCCAGTTGTGGATCACATCCGATGCGGTCACAAGAACCTTGACCGTTTTGTTGACGGGAACAACCATCGCATAATCCGTGGCCAACAAAGCTGGAAGGTCAGCTGCTTCCGCGTCTTCACGCTCAAGCATCAGGGCATCGAAGGAAATGTCTGTGCCGGGATATTCGTAGCCCCAATACCACTGATAACCAATCGTTTTGACCGTAAGATCAGCTTCTGGAATGCGGTCTTGGAAATACAACAACCTGAGAGACGGAATGGCGACGACAACCAAAATCAAAATAGGAACAACCGTCCATACAACCTCCACGAAGGTGTTGTGGCTGGTGCGCGATGGGTTTGGATTTGCCTTACGGTTGTAACGCACCATCACCCAAACAAGCAGGCCAAGGACCAGAATCACAATGGCTGTGATGATCGGCAACATCAGGTTGTGAAATGCATTGATATTTTCCATCACCGGCGTGGCCGCTTCTTGAAAATTCAACTGCCAATCGACAGGCTGGCCAGCAATTGCCATTGCCGGTGCCATAAGCCCCAGGGTTAACACCCCGATTACACACTGAAATCCTTTGACCATGCTCATCAAATCACACCCTTGTTCTGTTAATTCCGCCACATTTGTGGCATAAACATGTCAGCTGTCAATTAACCCCATGGCTTAGATTGCCGCGCTCCAGGGTCGCATGCTGGGGC
>DKOD01000002.1:5346-13936 GCA_002469865.1 Alphaproteobacteria bacterium UBA7371
ATGGAGGCGCGACCTTTTGGCGGGCGCTTGCATGTGACAAAACCAACCTCGGAGCCAACATGACCTTGGACGTAAGCCTTTTAGATGAAGAATTGGTGGCGAAAAACACCAAGGATGCCTTCACCAAAGCAGATGATGGCGAGGTTTTCGTCGAAGCCAGTGAGCGCCGAATTGTCGGCCTTGATGACAGCCGTATCACCACGGCCACGCGCTCTTCAGAAGCAGGTTTTGGTCTTCGCGTGATCAAGGGAGACCGGGTGGGTTATGCCCATTCCGACAATTTGGATGAAGCGGCATTAAAAAGAGCCAGTGATGCCGTGGCCTTGGCCACCGAAGCTGGCCAATCCGTGGCGGCCAAAGCGCCTAACAAAACCAATCATAATTTGTATGGCAGCCATAACCCAGTGGAATTGTCATCTTTTGCCGATGAAGTGGCCCTGCTTGAGGCTGTGGACGCCTATTGCCGGGAAAAAGACGCCCAGGTCGTGCAGGTTCGGGCCAACATAGCCCTCAACCATCAGCGGGTGGAAATCCACCGACCCGATGGACAAGTCACCCGTGATGACCGGCCATTGGTGCGTGTGGATGTCAGCGTCATTGTCGAAAAAGATGGCCGTAGGGAAACTGGTCACTTTGGTTATGGCGGTCGAGATTTGCCCGGAAACTTCCTCACCCGCGATAGATGGCAGGCTGCAGCCGACGAGGCCCTGCGTCAGGCCCATGTCAATCTTGAGGCCATCCCAGCACCTGCTGGCGAAATGGAGGTGGTGCTTGGTGCTGGATGGCCAGGTATTCTTCTTCATGAGGCCGTGGGTCATGGATTAGAAGGTGACTTCAACCGCAAAAAAACGTCCGCCTTTGCCGGTTTAATGGGTCAGCGGGTTGCCGCCAAAGGCGTCACCGTGATTGACGACGGCACAATCACGGGCCGGCGTGGGTCATTAAATGTGGATGATGAGGGAAGCCCAAGCCAGAAAACAACGCTCATCGAAGATGGTATTCTCGTCGGCTACATGCAGGACCGCATGAATGCCCGGCTCATGGGCATGGAAGCCACCGGCAATGGACGCAGGGAAAGCTATGCCCATCAGCCCATGCCAAGGATGACCAACACCTACATGCTTGGTGGCAAAGACAAATCAGAAGATATCATTGCATCGATTGGGCGAGGCATCTACGCGGTTAGCTTTGGTGGGGGCCAGGTGGATATCACATCGGGCAAATTCGTGTTTTCCTGCACCGAAGCTTATCTTGTGGAAAATGGCACCATCAAGGCCCCAGTCAAAGGTGCCACGTTGATTGGTAATGGCCCTGAAAGCCTCCATACGATTTCCATGATTGCCGATGATATGGCCCTGGACAGCGGCATTGGGACCTGCGGGAAGGCCGGCCAAGGCGTGCCCGTTGGCGTTGGTCAGCCCACAATCAAGCTAGACCGCCTCACCGTCGGTGGCACCGAAACGGCATAAGCCTCAATAGGCGCCATCGGCAAATAGTGGGGCAAAATCCTGACCCCACTCGCCTTCCCACCGGGCTCGGAGAATGTCCGAAGGCGCCTCACCTGCGACCGCGCGGGCGTGCAAATGGTTGAGGTAGAATTGTTCGGTTAGCCCTTCAGCATTGAGTCTATTTCTGCGGGCAAGACCCTGATCGGCCAGGCGCACAACTTCCAAAGCAAGCTCGGCCACTGAGCGCTGATGCACGCGACCTGAAAGGGCTGTGTGCGGCACTTCCTGGGCAAGATCTCGCCAAAATTGCTCCCCCAAAGACAGAACCAGCCCATGGGCTGCATCTAGGCTATCCTCATCATAAAGCAGGCCAACCCACAAAGCTGGTAGCGCACAAAGGGCATCGCGCATGCCGGAATCGGCCCCCCGCATTTCCAGGTATGTTTTGAGCCGCACGTCAGTAAAAATCGTGGAAATATGATCTGCCCAATCTTTTTTGGTTGGTTTTTCGCCAGGAAGGGCTGGCAATTTGCCCGCCATAAAGTCCCGAAATGACTGGCCTGAACAATCAATATAGGCACCATCGCGTTTGACGAAATACATGGGCACATCGAGGGCAAATTCTGCATAGGCCTCATAGCCAAAAGACTTGTCAAACACGCCTGGTGCAAAGCCAGATCTTTGTCTGTCGGTATCGAGCCACACAGCCGCACGATTTGACGCAAAACCGTTGGGGGCACCATCCACAAATGGCGAGGAAGCAAACAATGCTGTGGCCAAAGGCTGAAGGGCCGTGGCCGTGCGGAATTTCTTCACACAATCTTGCTCGCTGGCATAATCAAGATTGGCCTGAACCGTGCAGGTTCGGTGCATCATATCAAGACCACGGCTGCCCACCTTGGGCATGTAGCTGCGCATGATGGTGTAACGGTCCTTGGGCACCTTGGGCATGTCTGAAACAGCCGCAAAGGGATGAAACCCAAGGCCTATAAAACCCACATCCCATGTCTTGGCCATGCGGTCGAGGTCGGCATGATAGGCGGTGATTTCACGGCAGGTCTCATGAACCGTCTCAAGTGGTGCACCGGATAATTCGATTTGCCCACCAGGTTCCAAGGTGAATGAACGCCCATCATCAGAAAATGCTGCGATAGGATGACCATGCTCACGTTCAAGCCGCCAGCCCATGGCGCCGAATGCCTCCATGAGGGATGTCACTGAATGAGGCCCCTCATAGGGTAAGGGGCTTAAATCCTTGCGGTGGTAGGGAAATTTTTCATGTTCGGTTCCCACGCGCCATTGCGTCTTGGGCTTTTCGCCATCGGCAAAATAACCGATCAAATCGTCCTTGGATTCAATCAGGTCAGGTGACATTGCGTGTTATCCCTTTAAAAAACTGGGCAAAAAAACTCAGTAAAAGATAGGAGGCGTTGTTAGCAACATAATTCCTATCGGGGGTTGTTGGGCATGATCAAATGGCCAAATATCGTTTGGTCACATCCTCACGCTCGCGCAATTCGGCAATGCTTCCTTGAAAAACAATCCGTCCCTTATCAATCACCGCGGCGTCATCAGCCACCTTCAAGCAGAATCGCATATTCTGCTCAGCCAATAAGATGGTGACCCCGGATTTTTTTAAATCTTTGATTAACCCAGCGATCGCTTGAACAATAATGGGTGCCAAACCTTCAGATGGTTCATCAAGCAACAGAATTTCAGGATTGCCCATCAAGGTTCTGGCTATGGTCAGCATTTGCTGCTCCCCTCCAGATAACAGCCCAGCTTTTCGTTGGCTCAGGGGTAGAAGGAGGGGAAAGGCTTCATAGACCCGATCCAAGTTCCAATCCTCTTGGCCACGAACACCCTTTTTCACAGCAAGCTTGAGGTTGTCTTCAACAGAATGGTTCTTAAAGACCTGCCTATCTTCAGGCACATAGCCCATGCCACCACGTGCAATGCGATCAGATGCCCAACCAGCAATTTCTTGCCCTCTTAGCGCCACGCTTCCTGAAGACGGCTTCACCACCCCAGCCAGGGCTTTTAAGGTGGTGCTTTTGCCCGCCCCGTTTCTGCCCAGCAATGCCAAAGTCCTACCTTCTTCAACCGCAAGATCCACCCCAAAAAGGATTTGGGATGCACCATAAAAAACAGCAAGTTCTTTTACACCAAGCAACTTTTCTTCAGCCATTTATGCGTCCTCTTCGAGCTCACGCCCAAGGTAGGCTTCAATGACCTCCTCATTGGTGCGAATTTCATCTGCGTTACCTGAAGCAATCAACGCACCATATCTCAGCACATGGATATGTTGGGCGATTTCAAAAACAATATCCATATCATGCTCAATGAATATCAAGGTAAGGTTGTTGTCTTCCCACAACCGTTGAACGGTTCGCACCATCTGCCAACGCTCATCAGGCCCCATCCCTGCGGTGGGCTCATCGAGCAGCAGAACCCTTGGCTTGAGCGCCAAGGCCAAACCAATATCCAAAACCTTTTGGTCCCCATGGGAAATTTTGGAACTGGCCACATGACCAACACTTTCCAACCCCAAAACCGCAAGTAACTGCTCTGCTCGTTCACGAACCACTTTGTTATCAAAAGGTTGGAACAGTTTTTCAGACTTCATTTCATGCGCAGAGACAGACGACATCAAGGCGTCCAGAACAGAAAATGTTGGAAAAATGCTTGCAACTTGGAAGGCGCGGCCAAGGCCTTTGGCCACAATTTCACGTGGTTTTAAACCGACCAGATTTTCCCCATTAAGCAAAATCTCCCCCTGATCTGGAAGTAGGTGGCCGGTAATCTGATTGAAAAGGGTCGTTTTGCCCGCGCCGTTGGGGCCAATAACAGCACTAAGGGAACCTTCCGCAAAGGACATGGACACATCATTGGTCGCCGTCACGCCACCAAATTTTTTCACCAAACCATTGATTTCAAGCATGTTATTAACCCCTCAAGCCACCATAGGGGCCCCAGGACCCAGCACATAGAAAACCGGCATCCACAGGCAAAGCTATGCCTGTGATGGCCGAGGCTTGGTCTGAGCACAGGAACATAACAGCATCTGCAATTTCATGTGGCTCCACCATCCGACCGAGGGTCGAATTCTTGGCAAGCAAAGTCTCGTCACGATGACCCTTATCTATTTGTTCTTGAAGGGCTGGTGTTCTGGTGTAGCCAGGCTCAATAGCGTTCACCCTAATGTTTTTCGGCCCCCATTCTGCGGCTAGGCCCATGGTAAGGTTCGTGATGGCAGCTTTTTGCGGTGCATAAACATGCAAAGGCACTGACCGCTCAGCCGTAATGGAACTGATGGTGACCATGGAGCCACCAGCACCTGGCTTCATCAACTTCATCAAGGCGCGCAATGTTAAGAAGGTGCCCCGAAAATTAATGGCAACAACATCATCAAAAAGTTCCATGGGCATATCTTCAGGCTTGTATGGTGGCTGAACTATCCCCGCCGATGTCACAACCCCATGCAATATTCCCAATTTTTCCTTGGCATAATCTGCCATGGCATTAATTGATTGTTCATCCTTAACATCGGCAACGAAACTTGCCGCTGCAAGTTCATCCGCGATATTCCCAAGCCGAGCCGCATCGCGGTCCACCAGAAGCAAAGTTGCCCCCTCTTTGGCAAATGCCCTGGCGCAAGCTGCACCGATACCGCTTGCAGCACCAGTGATGACAATGTTTTTTTCATGAAACCTTTGAGAGGTCATTGGTCCTCCTTTTTTGCTTCAAGATCTGCAAGAAATTTGGCTTCACGACGGTCCTTAATCTTGTCGATAACAAAATCCAAAATGCCCCGACGCAGACCCAGGACAACCAACAAGATCACAATACCTGTCACCAATTCGTTATGGGAGGTGTACATCTGCACAACGTCGTTTATGAGCCGTAGGAGTACTGCCCCAAGAATTGGCCCCACAAACACGGTGCTACCACCAAGCATGATCATGAAAATTGCCTCGCCCGATTGGGCCCAAAATGCCCATTCTGGGTAAGCACCAGATGTAAACAACGCCAGTATGATCCCACCCACCGATGCGATCATCCCAGCAATTGTGAAGCAAATTACCTTGATCCTATAGGTCCGAACACCCAAGAATTCGGCACGTTCCTGGTTGTCCCTGATCATTCTCAAGCTCTGGCCAAAGGCACTTTTGTCAATAATTCGCAAAAACAAGATGCACAAACAAAATAGCCCGGCGCAAAATACGTAACGATCGAGTGCTTGCGAGAGGTCTATGCCCAAAAATAAGGGCCTTGGTATGCCCCCCATCAAGCCTTGGTCCCCACCGGTCAAATCCACCCAACTAAGGATCACGCTGTAGAGAAACATCTGGAATGCTAAGGTGAGAAAGGCAAAGTAAATTTCATTGAGCCTTGCACAGATGGCGCCCACAGCAGCCGCATAAACACCGGTCCCAAAAACAGCCAATATGATGGCCAAGGGAACAGAATAAGGCCCCAATGAACCTGTGAATGAAGTGGATTGCAGAAGCAGGCCAAAGCAATATCCGCCCATGGCAAAATAGGCGGCATGGCCGAAAGATACCATGCCAGCAAAACCAATAAGCAAGTTCAATGACATGGCCAAAAGACCAAACGCAAAGAGGCTTGTAAGAAAGTCTTTTGGCCAAGGATGATCCACGAATAGGCCCACAAACACAATTGCCAGGAATGCCCCCAACACCCACAAGATTTCCTTTGAGAAGTTCCGGAACATGCTCATCTTTTGACACCTCCGCCGCCAAGCAGACCAGTGGGTTTAAAGATCAAGACAAGCGCCATCATCATAAACATCGCACCATCAACAAACAGCGGAAAGCCAATAGATCCAACGGCCCTGGTTAAGCCCAAAATTAATGCCGCGAAAAACGCACCTGGAATGGAACCCATTCCACCGATGACCGTCACGATGAAACTTTCCACCAAGATACCGAGGCCCATGCCCGGGGTAAGCGATCTTACTGGTGCAGCAAGCGCGCCTGCCACGCCTGCCAGGGCACATCCAATGGCAAACAAAAGAGCGAGGTATAAAGGCACCCGTATGCCTAGCGCGCCAACCATAGAGGGATTCTCTGCAATGGCACGCACAATGCTGCCAAAACGCGTTTTTGCAATCAGCAGCATGGCACCAAAGCCAATAACGACGGCCGTGATAATGAGGAAAATATATAATGGGGGTATAAACCCGCCAAAGAGGCGAATAGGGGCAAGCCGAAATTCATCTGGAATGCCCATGGCCAGATATTCCGCGCCCCAAACCAACTTCACCACATCATCCATGATGAGGATGAAGGCATAGCAAACAAGAAGCTGCAGCAACACATTTTGACCATAAACCCTGCTGATGATGAAACGCTCAAAAAACACACCAAGTAGCCCCGCGCCTATGGCGCCAAAAATGGCCGCGATAAAATAGTTTCCCGTGAGCGCATATGCCGTAAATGCAACATACGCCCCCATCATGTAAAAACTACCATGGGCAAAATTGATGATGTTGAGCACACCAAAAATTAGGGTGAGCCCTGATGCCACTAGAAATAACAGCATGCCAATAATAAGGCCGGAGGTGACCTGATTTACAATACAGGCCCCACTGCTGGCGCAGTTCGCCAGAGCTTCAAATTCAATCATGGTGAAACCTTACGATGAGGGAAGCAAATGCCCCTCCGCAACCGTCACAGATGCGGAGGGGTGAGACAATTAGCTATAATTGTTACGCTTTTTCCAATCAGCTTCGTGGGTGTAAATGTCATCCCAAGAACTGACCTTAACATCGACCATATAAGGGTCTTTGGACACAGATTTGCCATAGGCAACCATGTAATTGACCAAGGTATGATCCTCACCACGCATGGTTAGCTCACCATCGTGACCAAATGGCGTTTTGATTGTCCGGCCGGCGGTTGCCTTGGCCATCTTCATGTGATCGGTATCGCCACCAGTTTCCTTAAGCGCTTCCACGATAAAGCGCATGGCGGAATCATTGGCCCATGACCAGTTGGTTGGCAACACATCATTGTTGGCCATGAACTTGTTGTACCAAGCTTCGTTGGCTTCCGTGTTGGGGATATCTTTATGATAGCGGCTGCCACCATTAACACCCTTGGGGAGCTGCTTCACTGCAGTGAGAATTGGGTAATCGGTGAGATTGACCGCAAATGACTCAAATTGCTCAAACAACCCATACAAGCTTGCCTGGTCAATAAATGCGACCAAGTCACCACCCCAAAGGCAGGAATACATGGCATCAGGCATGTTGTTCAGCAATGTCGAAATATTTTCTGTGTAGTCGGGTTGAAAAATCTTTGGCCATGTTTCCACGGAAAGTTCCACGCCTTCAGAAAAGAGCATCACATATTCCATAAATTCAGCGGTGTTGGCCCGGCCATAGGCATAGTCTGGGGAGCATGTGCCCCACTTTTTCAAGCCTTTCTCTTTGGCGATACCGGCCGCATAGAGACCCCCACCCACGGCATCATGGATGCCTTGCCTTGCACAACGGAACACCCAATCCACCCTATTTTTTGGGTCAGCAGTCAGGGATGATGTTTCAGACACAGAATGGATACAGAATTTCTTGATGTCACGGGCGGTTTCGTTAACCGCAAAACTTGCGCCGGAAGCTTCCGCATTCAGCAAGATTTCGCAGCCCTCATTATTCACCAGATCCCTGGTCATTCGGGAAGCTTCATCGGGCTTACCTTTGGAATCCCTGACAACAATTTCGAGTGGACGACCATCGATCCCGCCGGCTTCATTTACCTCACGAACAACCATGTTCATTCCCGCAACGGCGGTCTGGCCCAAAATAGCCACACGGCCAGAATTAATGGTTGTGACCCCAATTTTGATGGGACCAGTCGACGCCTTCAAAATGGCAGGGAAGCCAGCAACGCCGGTTGCCACTGCAACCGCCCCAGCACCCTTCATCAGATCCCGCCTGCTCACGCCACCAGACACCCCGTCTTTTGGCGTGCTTTGTGCATTAAGTGTTTTTAAATCTTTCATGTTTACCCCCTGTGATCGGTCCAGATTGACTCCGGTACCTTGCTTTTTGCCGCAAATAACATTCACGAACACCCGATTAGGTTAGGCATCTAATTGAGAACTTGCCAAGTATTTTT
>DKOD01000122.1:0-636 GCA_002469865.1 Alphaproteobacteria bacterium UBA7371
ACCAAGACGTGTTTGTAAAAAAAAATTTGCCTGGCAGAAGGCCTAACCCAACCCCACATAAAATTGGCGCGGGGTAAGATGGGTGTTTGGGCGGCCTAGGCCATGGGCCAAAATAGGAGAAACAAGATGACAAAGGACCAAGGCAATCTTATGGGCCATTTTGCAAAAGCTTTTGGTCAATTGGGTGATCCGGCTATTTTATCCATTTTGTTAAAATCAGCGTTGATATGTGTTGCCGGCATTTTGGTGTTGGCCAGTACCGTGGGGCTAGGGGTCTATGGCCTCATCGACACTTTTGGTGATGGACTTGCCAGCCTGTTTGGCCTTGATGATGAAAGCAGCTTGGCAGCATTATTTTCTGTGGTTGCCTTTTTGGTGGCAGGCTTTTTTGTGATGACCTTCTATTTGCCCCTCACGGCATTCACGGCATCATTATTCTTGGATGATGTGGCGGCGGCAGTGGAACGACGTCATTACCCCAGTCTTGGTACCTTGCCGGATGCGTCTTTCTTAAAAGGTCTGCACATGGCCATGCGGCTTACGGCCATGTTGGTGTTGGTGAATATTTTGCTGATCCCCGTTTATTTTTTATCTGGCCCGGTGAGTTTTGTGATTTTCACCCTTGTGAATGGTTAT
>DKOD01000122.1:1041-1393 GCA_002469865.1 Alphaproteobacteria bacterium UBA7371
GGTTCATCCAGGCCCATTGGTGGTTGGGCTTGTTTTTGTTTTGATCGCTTCTATCCCGTTTTTGAACCTACTTTTGCCGGTAATCGCGACCATGGTCATGACCCATCTGGTGGTGCCAGCGACATCAAAAATTTAAGAAGGAATTTTTTTCTTGCCATGGGCGCCTTTTGCCTTGGGCCGCTCATAAACATCCTTGGCATGTTGGTCGCACCAGGGGGAACCATTCTTGGTCGGTTTGTTGCATTTTCCTTCTTGATCAGGCTCGCCTTCAATATATTGGCATGTCCGGAAAATCATAAAAACCTCTTTTATCTTCTTACCCAAGCGCGGCCACGTAACAAACATCCCTCCA
>DKOD01000122.1:1812-2979 GCA_002469865.1 Alphaproteobacteria bacterium UBA7371
TTGGCAGGCATGAGCCACCATGCATGATGGGCAATCAGGCTTGCGGGCCTTGCACACATATCGGCCATGCAAAATCAACCAATGATGGGCATGAGCCATGAATTCCTTGGGAATGCGTCGCAGCAATGATTTTTCCACCTCAAGCACATTTTTGCCAGGCGCCAGGCCTGTGCGGTTGGAAAGCCGGAATATGTGGGTATCCACCGCCATGGTGGGGGCACCAAAGGCCACATTCAAC
The DNA here is from genome assembly GCA_002469865.1 of Alphaproteobacteria bacterium UBA7371. GTDB lineage: Bacteria > Pseudomonadota > Alphaproteobacteria > UBA8317 > UBA8317 > UBA8317. The sequence goes on from DKOD01000122.1 coordinate 2,051, forward strand.
ACCACATTGGCGGTCTTGCGCCCCACGCCTGGCAGGGCTTCAAGGGCCTCCCTATTATTGGGGACTTGACCATCATGAAGCTCCAGCAATTGCGCACATAGCTTATGCACATTGGCCGCCTTATTTTTGTAAAGACCAATGGTTCTGATTTCAAAGCGGATTTTTTCTTCGCCCAGGGCAAACATGGCCGCGGGGTTGTCCGCAATTTTAAACAGATGTTGGGTTGCCTTATTCACACCCACATCGGTGGCTTGGGCAGACAGCACAACGGCGACCAAAAGCGTGAATGGGTTTGAATAGGCCAATTCTGTTTTGGGTTCGGGGTCTGCCGCCCGTAGGATGTCAAAAAATTCATGTATCTCTTCACGTTTCATTTTGCGTGGCATCACGGATCCCCATGGGCAAGCTTTGTCGCAGTTGCAGCATCTTGAAGATGGCATGATGCTGGCCTAGTTGTGTATGCCATGGATATGACCGTTGACCATATGTTGTTTGATGCCGAATTGCGGCCCCATCGTTCCCTGGGGCGCAAAGGTTTTCTGGTGCTCATGGCGGTGGTCACCGTGATCTCGGTATGTGTGGGTGTGGCCTTTGTCATGGTCGGGGCCTGGCCGGTTCTTGGGTTTTTTGGTCTCGATGTTTTGGCGGTCTATGGTGCTTTTCGTTGGTCCTATCGGACCGCGAAGCTCCGTGAGACCGTGCGCCTGACCCCCAATTCTCTCCAGGTGAGGCGTATTCAGCCCTCAGGATCTTGGGAACAATGGGATTTTCAGCCCTATTGGGTGCGCTTTAATCTTGATGAGCATAATGATGACGACCCAGTGATCACCCTCTCAGAACGTCAAGTGAGTGTGAGCCTGGGCCGTTTTCTGCCCAAATCAGAACGTTTGGATTTTGCCAAGGCTTTCCGTTCGGCCTTAAATCACGCC
>DKOD01000122.1:3295-4268 GCA_002469865.1 Alphaproteobacteria bacterium UBA7371
CGGCCTTAAATCACGCCAAATCAGGGGCGCAAACCGCCTAACTTTCTGCCTAGAGCCTAGATGACTTGATAGTTGGCTCAGCCCACAAAACAAATCAAAAACCTTTTTGCTTGTTGATCCAAAAGAACAAACTTGGCGAACTGGTGGCCGTGACCGGTAAATGTTTGGGGCAACAAACAGACAAAACCCATCGTTTGGGACATGAATACCTCATGGTCACTAATCGGATTGTCTGCAACGAAAGCATCAGTTTTGATACCAAAACGTAACAAGCCAAGGATGTTTCATGAGCAAATTTGACAGCTTAGCGCAGGTGGTTGGTCGTCTTATTGAAGAACCTGAAGCCCATGGCCATATGGGTCAGCTCGCCCAGGATTTGGGGTTGGAGAGAAGCCAGTTTCAGCGGATGTTTAAAGAACAGATGGGCATCACGCCAGCCAGGTTTCGGCAATTTTTGATGAGCCGGAGGGCCCTTGCTCATTTGCGCATGGACAAAAGTATTTTGGCGGCATCCTTGGATGCGGGGTTTTCTTCCAGCTCGAGGCTTCATGATGCTCTTATCACCTGGGAAGCCATGAGCCCTGGAATGATGCGCCATGGGGGCACTGGCCAGAAGATCACCCATGGGGTCACAGATAGTTTGTTGGGCCCGATGATGCTTGCTTGGACAGAAATGGGCCTTTGTTTCGTGGGTTTTGTTCAGACATATGATGGGTCCTTTCATGATCTTCGAACACGCCACCCCCATGCGCTTCACCAACGTGATGATGTAACTGCCAAACAATTTTTGCATGACATGGGGTTTATGACTGGCCAGCCATGCCAATGCAGGATGCATTTGATGGGAAGCAATTTTCAATTGCAGGTTTGGCGGGCGCTTCTCCAGGTCAGGCAGGGCTTTTGGACGAGCTATGGGGATTTGGCGGAAGCCATGGGCAAGCCAAAGGCTTCAAGAGCTATTGGGGGGGCCGTG
>DKOD01000122.1:4649-7511 GCA_002469865.1 Alphaproteobacteria bacterium UBA7371
GATGGTCGGTGGAATGGCTATCATTGGGGGCTGGACATCAAAAAAGCCCTGATTGCTATCGAAGCAGGGGATCAATCGAGCGACAGCACATCTTTCATGGAATAGAGACCTGGTTTTTTTCCCTCGCCCCAGCGTGCGGCGGCGAGTGCCCCGCGGGCAAAAAGCTTTCGGTCCTGGGCGTGGTGGCTGAGCACAAGGATTTCCTCATCGCTTGCAAACATGACCTCATGGTCACCGACCACCGCACCACCGCGCAAAACAGCCATGCCGATTTTGCCTTTTGCGCGCGCGCCGGTGATCCCATGGCGAACATCATCACGCAGATCTTCAAGATTGCCATGCCGGCCTTTGGCGGCTGCCTCAGCAAGCATGAGCGCTGTTCCCGATGGTGCATCCACCTTATGGCGGTGGTGCATTTCAAGGACTTCTATATCAAATTCTTCATCCAAGAGCCGCGCGGTTTTTTCCACCAATGCCGCCAGCAAATTGACCCCTAAGGACATGTTGCCCGATTTGATGATGGTGGCGTGATGGGCCGCCCTTGCAATAATGGCCTCTTGTTCAGCATTGAAGCCTGTGGTGCCAATCACATGGATGATCCTTGCCTGTGCCGCCAGGGTGGCATGGCGGCAGCTGGCCTCGGGCCCGGTAAAATCAATGACAGCGTCGGCGGCGGCAAAAACGTGCTCAATTTCTGAGGTTAACGTGACATTCAGTTGCCCAAGACCTAGGATATCGCCCAAATCGTCACCAATTTTTGGGTGGCCGGCATGTTCCGTGCCGCCCATCAAATTCATACGCGGGTCTTCATGAACCATGCGGGCCAATGTTTGCCCCATCCTGCCAGCAGCCCCAACAATCACGGTGTTCAGCATGTTAGTCCTTTTTGTCGCCATCGGCGGAGAAGAAATCCACCACCTTATCGAAGAAGGATTCATGCTCCGGGGAGTTATTGTCACCGCCCGTGGCAAATTCTGCAAGCAACTCGCGTTGGCGTGCACTTAAATTTACCGGTGTTTCCACCATGACCGACACAAAGAGATCCCCGTGGCGGCTTTGGCGAAGGATGGGCATGCCCTTGCCCTTCAGGCGGAATTTCTTTCCCGTTTGGGTTCCCGCAGGGATGGTGATGCGCCCCTTGGTGCCATCGAGGCTTGGAATTTCCACACTTCCCCCAAGCGCAGCAGTTGTCATGGGCACGGGAACCTCGCAGATCAGGTTAGGCCCTTCACGCTGGAATAAGCTGTGGGGCTCAATTTGCAAGAAGATGTAAAGGTCGCCTGCTGGCCCACCCCTGGTGCCGGCTTCCCCCTCGCCAGCCAGACGGATGCGTTGGCCATCTTCCACGCCTTTTGGAACAGAAACAGAAAGGTTGCGCTCCTTTTCCATTTTGCCGCTGCCACGGCATAGCCGGCATGGGTCTTTCACCGTCTGCCCCTGGCCGCCACAGGTGGGGCAAGTGCGCTCGATGGTGAAGAAGCCCTGTTGGGCGCGCACCTTACCATGGCCTTGGCATGTGGGGCAGTTCACGGGTTTGGAGCCATCGGCTGAGCCGGTTCCTGAACAAGCATCGCAAGAAACAATGCCAGGGATGCGGATCGACATTTTGCGGCCGTGGAAGGCATCATGCAGTGAGATGGACAGATTATAACGCATGTCCGAGCCGCGTGAAGGGCCTGATCTTTGGCGCTGGCGGCCACCACCCATGAATTCGGAAAAAATATCTTCAAACACGTCACCAAAGCCGCCCATGCCGGCTTCAAAACCACTGGCACCGGGGCCACCTTGTTCAAAGGCGGCATGGCCATATTGGTCATAGGCAGCACGCTTTTGGGGGTCTTTCAAAACCTCATAGGCTTCGTTGACTTCTTTGAATTTCCTTTCCGCCACATCATCATCGGGATTTTGGTCGGGATGGTATTTCATTGCCATTTTGCGAAAGGCTTTTTTGATGGCAGCGTCGTCCGCGCCGCGATCAACGCCCAGAAGTTCGTAATAATCACTCTTGGCCATGGTCTTTCCAAATCATTCAGTGGGAAGGGGCCGACAATCCCAAGACCGCCGACCCCTTAAGATCACAAACCCGCACCAACCGGCGCAAGCCCATTACTTCTTATCGTCTTTGACTTCCTCAAAGTCGGCATCGACAATGTCATCATCCTTACCTTGCGTGTCATCGGATGCTTCTCCGCCGGCTTCTGGGTCAGCATTTTCGGTTTGGTACACAGCCTCACCCAGTTTGAGTGATGCCTGGACCAATTCTTGGGTTTTGGCGGTAATGGCTTCGGCATCATCTCCATCAAGAACCTCACGCAGGCCAGCCACGGCGCTTTCGATGGAGGCTTTGGTTTCCTCATCAACCTTGTCGCCATGTTCAGACAATTGCTTTTCTGTCTGATGGATCATTGCTTCACCCTGGTTGCGGGCCTCCACAGCAGCCCGACGTGCCTTATCAGCTTCGGCGTTGGATTCGGCATCCTTGACCATGTTTTCCACTTCGTCGTCGGAAAGACCGCCGGAGGCTTGGATTTTGATGGTCTGTTCTTTGCCAGTTCCTTTATCTTTGGCCGACACATTAACAATACCGTTGGCATCAATATCGAAGGTTACCTCGATTTGGGGCACGCCCCTAGGTGCTGCCGGGATGTCCTCCAAATTAAATTGGCCAAGCATCTTATTATCGGCCGCCATTTCCCGCTCACCCTGGAACACCCGGATGGTTACCGCCGACTGATTATCCTCGGCGGTGGAAAATACCTGGGACTTCTTGGTTGGGATGGTGGTGTTGCGTTCAATAAGTCTGGTGAAGACGCCACCCAGGGTTTCGATACCCAGGGACAGGGGTGTCACGTCCAGAAGAAG
>DKOD01000122.1:7915-12405 GCA_002469865.1 Alphaproteobacteria bacterium UBA7371
TGGGGTTCGCGGCCAAAGAATTCCTTCACCATGTCCACAACCATGGGCATGCGTGTCATGCCACCCACCAGCACAACCTCATCGATTTCACCGGCGGAAAGGCCCGCATCTTTCAACGCAGCCTTGCAAGGATCCATGGTCCGCTTGACCAGGTCTTCCACCAAGGATTCAAGCTTTGCCCGGGATAATTTGATGGTCAAATGCTTTGGCCCAGATTGGTCCGCGGTGATGAAGGGCAGGTTTACCTCGGTTTGGCTGGCAGAAGAAAGTTCAATTTTGGCTTTTTCAGCCGCTTCCTTCAGGCGCTGAAGCGCAAGCTTATCGGAGCGCAGGTCAATAGAATTCTCTTTTTTGAATTCTTCGGCAAGATAATCAACAATCCGCATGTCGAAATCTTCCCCGCCGAGGAAGGTGTCGCCATTGGTGGATTTCACCTCAAAGACGCCATCGCCAATTTCCAGGACAGACACGTCAAAGGTGCCGCCACCTAGGTCATAGACTGCAATGGTTTTGCCATCTTTTTTATCAAGCCCATAGGCAAGCGCAGCTGCGGTTGGTTCATTGATGATCCGGAGTACTTCCAAACCTGCAATCTTACCAGCATCTTTGGTCGCTTGGCGCTGTGCGTCGTTAAAATATGCCGGCACAGTGATCACGGCCTTGTCGACGGTTTCGCCCAAATGGGCTTCCGCGGTTTCTTTCATGCGGCGCAACACTTCCGCAGAGATTTGGGAAGGTGCCATTTTCTTGCCACGTGTTTCGACCCATGCATCGCCATTATCAGCTTCCACAATTTTGTAGGAAACAAGCGACATGTCTTTTTTGACAGCATCATCGACAAACCGGCGGCCGATTAAACGCTTCACCGCATAGAATGTGTTTTCCGGGTTGGTGATGGCCTGGCGTTTGGCGGGCTGGCCAATCAGCAACTCATCATCTTCGGTATAGGCCACAACCGAGGGTGTGGTCCGGTTGCCTTCCGCATTTTCGACAACCTTTGGGTTTTTGCCTTCCATCACGGCAAGGCATGAATTGGTTGTACCAAGATCGATACCAATAACTTTTCCCATCATTTTCTCCTTCGCATGTTCATGGCAACAAACCGCCCTTAACACCGCATTTGTTTCGGTGGACGCCCGGGGGGCCGCCGGGGCGGGATGTCCCAACGATTGGGGGAACCAAGGGCCATGTAGGCATGACCCGGCGGCCATTCAAGCCTGCATCAACTGTCGGATGTATTTTCTTCCAAAGAAACTTCATCCTCTTGGGGTGGTGCCTTAGACACCCCAACCATGGCAGGGCGAAGCAGGCGCTCCTCCATGATGTAGCCTTGCTGCATCACCTGAACCACATGGCCAGGCTCCATGTCACTGGTGGGGATTTCCACCATGGCTTGGTGCAATTTGGGGTCAAATTTTTCGCCAATCGCACCAGCTTTTTTAATCTGGTGGCGGCCAAACACAGATTCCAATTCCCGCAAGGTGGCCTCCATACCGGCGATGAAATCACCTGCCTTGGAACGCATTTCATCATCCACAAAGCCAAGCGCACGCTCCAAATTATCCGCCACTGAGACCATGTCTCGGGCCAGTTTCACGCCGCCATATTTCTGGGCTTCCTGGCGATCGCGTTCTGCACGCCGCCTTGTGTTTTCGGTTTCTGCCACGGCGCGCAAAAGCCTGTCTTTCAAATCATCAATTTCGGCTTGCAAGGAAATGACAGGGTCCTGGTCTAAGCCTTGGTCATCTTCGATCACAACGGTTCCTTCACCGTCATCCAACAGCTCAGCAACCGTCTCATCAAGCTGATCTTTTGACGGATCCTCGGCGGGCCCATTTTTTTCTTGTTTTTCGTCTTCATTCATCATCTTGGCAGATGCTCCTATCTTCGAGGTATTTAACTTTCTCCCAGCACCCTCGACACCATGCGGGCGGTATGGTCAACCATTGGCACGATCCGGGCATAATTCAGCCTGGTGGGTCCAATCACCCCGATCGCACCGATCACCCGACGCTGGCCATCACGGTAGGGGGCCACCACAAGGCTGGAACCGGATAACGAGAATAATTTGTTTTCCGAGCCAATAAACACCCGCACGCCTTCGGCATGGTCGGCAAGGTCCAGAGATTCTAGCATGTCGGTTTTGCGTTCCAGATCTTCAAGGAGTCGGGAAAGTTTTTCCAAATCCTCGGCTGAGCCGGCCTGTTCCAAAAGATGTGCTTGGCCCCGGACAAGAAGCCTGCTGGCATCCTGGCCCTGGTCGGGCACCCATTGGGCAAGGCCTTCTTCGACAATTCTGGCGGAGACTTCGTCCATTTCCCGACGTGCAGCATCGATTTCCATGGCCAGGTCATTGCGTATTTGGGCAAGACTGCGGCCACGGATACGCGAATTGATGAAATTACCCGCCTGAACCAGGGCCGAAGGGGGCATGCCGATGGGTACTTGGAAAATTCTGTTTTCCACCCGACCAAGGCTATCCACCATGACAACCAAAGCGCGTTGGTCATTGATGGGCACAAATTCAATATGCCGCAATTCCAGCTCATTTTTGGGGGCCACCACCAAGCTGGCACAGGATGATAGGCCGGAAAGCATGCGGGCAGCTTCCTCAAAAACCTCCGGGAAAGAACGGCCAAGTGGGGCAAGTTTTCCGTCAATGGCGGTTTGCTCTTCCTGGGTGAGGTCGCCCATTTGCAATAAGGAATCCACAAACAAACGAAGACCCATTTGGGTAGGCTCACGTCCTGCGGAACCATGGCGGGCAAACAACAAGCCCAAATCTTCCAAGTCGGCCATCACATTGCGGATCGAGGCAGGCGAAAGCGTTTCCATTTGTCGTGACAAGGTGCGTGAGCCAACTGGCGAGCCTGTGGTGAGATAATTTTCCACAATATTTTGGAAAATTTCTCGGGGCCTTGCCCCCAATTCCATGATGCTTTGGGTTATTTTATCAGCCATCACATGCCTGCTGAACATTGTTCATGATGTTACCATAGGAGCTACTGCCTTTGCTTTCCATAGATGTTGGTCATCACGGTGATTATGGACGCCCGCGCCATATCCTGTTTGCTTGTCATGGCCCAATAAGTTAGCGCTGTGCAACATCAATATATTTTGCCAAAATTTAAGGAATAGCCATGACCAATCGCCCCTCCGGAAGGCTTGCCGATCAGCTGCGTAACGTTTCCATGGAACCAGGATTTTCTCCCCAAGCCGAGGGTTCTTGTCTTATCCGCATGGGCAACACCCATGTTCTTTGCACAGCCTCGGTGGAAGAGCGCGTCCCGCCATTCATGAAAGGCTCAGGCCGTGGATGGGTGACGGCAGAATATGGCATGTTGCCCCGGGCCACCGCCCAGCGCACGCGGCGGGAGGCTGCCAGCGGCAAGCAGGGTGGCCGTACCGTGGAAATCCAACGTTTGATTGGCCGCAGCCTTAGGGCGGCGGTGGATCTGGAGGCCTTGGGCGAACGTCAGATCACCATTGATTGTGATGTTTTGCAGGCCGATGGTGGGACCAGGACCGCGTCCATCACTGGTGGATTTGTGGCTTTGGCCCGGGCTCTTCACTGGTTGGTGGGGCAAGGAAAATTGATACACCCACCCATCCTGGACCATGTGGCGGCTATTTCCTGCGGCATCGTTGATGGCGAGGCGCGCCTCGATCTGGATTATCCGGAAGATTCCACCGCGGGTGCCGATGCCAATTTTGTGCTGACCGAGGCAGGCGGTATTGTCGAAATTCAGGCCACGGCCGAAGATCGTGCCTTCACGACCGGAGAATTTGATCAATTGATGCAGCTTGCCCGTAAGGGTGTGACGGAATTAACAGCGCTCCAGCGCCAAGCCATTAATGGCCAAGCATGACCAAAATTGTTCTGGCCACCCATAACCCGGGCAAGGTCCGTGAGATTGCTGATTTGCTTCGCCCCTTAGGCTTGGATGTTGTTTCGGCAGGGGAATTGGGGCTGCCTGAGCCCGAAGAAACGGCAAAAGACTTTTTAGGCAATGCATGCATTAAGGCAGAGGCAGCCGCACAGGCCAGCAACTTGCCCGCCCTTGCCGATGATAGTGGCTTTTGCGTGGATGGGCTTAATGGTGACCCAGGCATTTATTCTGCCCGCTGGGCGGGTCCGGACAAGGATTTTTCTTATGCCATGAGCAGGGTGCATGAAGAACTTGGATTGAAGGGCCTGTCGGAATCACGGGGCCATTTTGTTTGCGCCTTGGCCTTAGCAATTCCTTCGGCAGAGACACGCATGTTTGAAGGCCGGGTGTCCGGCAAAACTGTCTGGCCACCCCGGGGTGGTCATGGTTTTGGTTATGATCCCATGTTCTTGGCCGATGGCCAAACCCAGACTTTTGGCGAGATGGCGCCCCAAGACAAACATGCCATGTCCCATCGCGCGCGCGCCTTTCAACTTCTTTTGGAAGATGGGGTGTTGACCGGGCTGGTTCGGTGAGTGAATTGGCCAGCCAAAGTCAGGA
>DKOD01000122.1:12730-15269 GCA_002469865.1 Alphaproteobacteria bacterium UBA7371
AAAGTCAGGACAGCCAGGCCATCTATGTCCATTGGCCATGGTGCCAGTCAAAATGCCCCTATTGCGATTTCAATTCCCATGTCGGGATGGATATGGGGATGGAAGAATACCGCGACCTCATCCTGCGCGATCTTGCCCATGCAAAGGCCCAATTTGACCAAAGGCCCGTCCATTCGGTGTTTTTTGGCGGCGGCACGCCATCCTTGATGGAGCCATTCGTGGCGGGCCAAATCTTGGAAAATATCGACCAAATATTTGGCCTGGCACATGATGCCGAGGTGACCCTGGAGGCCAACCCCTCCTCGGTTGAGAATGCCCGGATGCAGGGTTTTGCTGCGGCGGGAATCAATCGGTTTTCTTTGGGCATTCAATCATTGCGTGACGCAGATTTGCGCAAATTGGGAAGGGCCCATGATGCCAAAACTGCCCTGGAGGCTGTCGCATTGGCCCAACGCCATGTGGGGCGGGTTAGCATTGATTTGATCTATGCCCGACATGGCCAAAAGTTTCATGATTGGATGACGGAATTGGATGAGGTGCTGTCACTCGGTTTGGATCATCTTTCATTATACCAACTGACCATTGAACCAGGCACCGTTTATGCAAGGCTTCATCGGGAGGGGCGGCTTGCCCTGCCCGATGATGAAGCCGGTGCGGATATGTATGAAGCAACACTTGAGGCCTGTGCCAATGCAGGGCTTTTTGCCTATGAAATTTCCAATCTTGCAAAACCGGGCTTTGAAAGCAGGCATAACCAAACCTACTGGCGCTATGAGCCCTATTTGGGTGTTGGGCCTGGCGCCCATGGGCGCCCAAGATTGGGTGGCCAGATATTTGAAACCCACCATGCCGCCAAACCATCGGATTGGGCCTTGGGCACCATCCAGGCCAATTGCTTGTCGCAAGATGATGAATTGTCCGAACGGCTTGTCATGGGGCTTCGGCTTTGGGAAGGATTGGACCTTTCTTTTTTGCAGAAGATGGGCAAACAACTGGACCATGCAGCCCTAAGCAAAAGCTTGCCTGGCGGCCTCATCAAAGAGGCCCGGCATGATTATCTCCAATTGTCTCCCCAGGGACGTCTTGTGTTGGAGCATCTTTTGCCCATCATTGATGGCCATATCACATCGTCGTGATCAGAAGCTTTCTTCGGTTGCCTCAAGCTGCACAAAGGCCCCGTTGTCAACTTGCGTCATGCCAAGTTTGCGCACCACCTTGCCATCTTCCTCCAGGCGGAACAGGCCGGTGATGCCTGCAAAACCCTCTGGGTTGTGGATGTCGGCGGCTTCATTGGCATTTTGTTGGCCAATAAGGGTGCCCAATAAGGCTGCAGCATCAAAGGCTAGGTCGGCAATTCTTGTGGGATCGCTGTTATAGCGCTCCGCATAGGCCTGCCGAAATGCCTCCCGGCGGTTGTTGTCCACATCTGGAAAGACGGCGCCTTGCATCATTTGGTCGGCCAAGATGCTGGGGTCAGCCCAAATGCCCAAGCCTGCCAGTTGGATATCTTTGACAGGTATTTCGGCATAGATCAGGCCCGGCAACACCGTTTGCATGGTGAAGGTGGAGGCCGGAATCAAAAGGGCGTCAAAATCTGGAACAGGGCCAAAGCTCTCACGACGCATGCTATTGGCAAATTCCTGAATTTGGGCGACCACTTCGGCGGAATCCCCGGAGAAACGGAAGATGTTGGTGATGGCAAGGTTAAATTGTCCGGCCTGGGCTTCGGCCTGTTCCACGGCGCGGTCACCATAAAGATTTTGGGGTGCCAGGATGCCCACACGACGCAAGTCGTTGCGTCGCAAATAATCGAACAATTCGGCCATGTCATTTTCGATGGACCGACCGAACACGTAAACATTGGGTTGGGCAATATTGGAATCATTGGTCAAGGCAATCATGGGGATCCCTTGGCGTCCGGCAATGGGGGCCACGGCTTGTGTGTTTGCTGAGGTGAGTGGGCCAATAATGGCACTATTGCCATCGGCAATGGCGCGCTCAGCGGCTAGGCGGGCAAGTTCAGGTTCGCCGCCGGTGTTGTAGGTGGTCAAAAACACGTCATTAAGGCCTAACAATTCCACCGCAAGCCTGGCGGCATTATCCATCTCCAACCCCCTGGCCCTTAGGTCTGGGTTGGCGGCATCGATGGGGAACATCAAGGCAATGTTGTTGTTCAGCCCCAACATTTGGGGTTGCTCGGGAATGGTTTCGGCGGGGGCGGGTGTCGGCGCCACAGGGGCCACCTTTTGTGGTGGTTTGGTGGCGCAAGATGCCAAAAAAAGGGCGGTGGCGAGGCCAGCCAGGCGCAAAATTTTGGTTGTGGTATTTGCTGGCATGGGCACCCCCTTTTAACATTGCCGCTTTGTCTAATACATGAATGCCACAATTGGGTGACAATAAGTAAGCCAAGGATTTCTTGGCAGATCATAGGATCCAACGTGAGACGAGCGAAGGCACATTCATGCCAAACCAACATCTAGGCCAACCCCTAGGCCAACATCTAAGCCCTGGCCTGTATCTGATTGCCACCCCCATCGGC
>DKOD01000027.1 GCA_002469865.1 Alphaproteobacteria bacterium UBA7371
GCCGAGATATCCGCCGCGGCCTTGCGTTGGGGCATCACCACCACATGCCTCTATGCTGATGTCACCGATGCTGCAGCGCTTGCCCATCTCAGAAATGGTCATCACGGGTCGGGCAGGATCGAATTCTTTCCACCCCTCACCCATGGCGATGATGACGCCCGAATGGTTGATGTTGGCCTTCTCAAAGAAGCCGGCGCCATTGGTTTCGCCAATGGTGGCCCTATGGGGCGCAACAATGCCCACTTGCGCCGTGCCCTTACCTATGCCCGTGATTTTGAGGCCCTGGTGGCCCTTCAACCGGTGGATCCAGAACTTTCGGATGGTGACATGCATGAGGGGCTGATGGCCACCAGGCTTGGGCTGAAGGGCATCCCAATATTGGCAGAGACCATCGAATTGCGTCGGTTGCTTGCCCAAGCTGAGGACAGCCATGTCCGCGCCCATATGGATTTGATCTCCAGCGCCGAAGGATTGGCGATCATGGAAGCTTTTCCCAACATCACCGCCAGTGCCAGCATCCATAACCTATTGATGAATGATCTTGATGTGGGGGCCTACCGAACATTCACCAAAATCATTCCACCCTTGCGCGAAGAAAGCGACCGATTGGCGCTCATTGATGCTGTCAAAAAGGGTCAGATCAAGGCTGTGGTTTCGGCGAACATGGCGCTCGGGGAACAGGATAAAAGGGTCCCCTATGGTGAAGCCGCTGCCGGGGCAGCCGGGTTTGATATTCTGCTGGCTGGGCTGCTGCAGCTTGTCCATGAAGAGCGCCTAACCCTGCTGGAGGCGTTGCGACCGGTGACGTCGGGTCCTGCCAATATTTTGGGCCTGCCCACGGGGCGCCTGGCCATTGGGGCCCCAGCGGACTTGATCCTGGTGGATATCCACGCACCCTGGCAGGTCGCGCGCCACGGGCAAACAGGCTTCGGTGATAACCAACCCATGGAGGGACGGCTGCTCCAGGGTCTGGTGCGCCAGGCCTGGGTGGCGGGCAAAGCCCATGCCTGATCCCCTGCACCCCATGGGATTCATCATCCTCTTGGGCTTTTTGCTCACCGGCTATGTCGTGGGTTCGGTGCCTTTTGGTCTTGTCATTTCACGCGCTTTCGGCTTGCCCGACCCCAGAAGCTATGGGTCCCAAAATATTGGGGCCACCAATATTTTGCGCTCTGGGCATAAATTGGCTGCGTTGTTCACGCTCATCGGCGATTCCGGCAAAGGTGGTATCGCCACCGCGCTGACCTTTTATTTCTATGGCACCGATCCGGCATTGGCCATGGGTTTTGGAGCTTTTATGGGTCACCTCCACCCCATCTTTTTGAGATTTAAAGGTGGCAAGGGTGTGGCCACGTTCCTTGGCGTTATTGTTGCCATGGGACCAAGCTTGGTGGGACCCTTAACGCTGGGGTTCTGGCTTTTGGGTGCGTTGGCCACGAGGCGCTCCTCCATGGGTGCGGTGATGGCAGCGCTTGCGGCACCTGTCCTATTTTATCTGTTTGGCCATGTTCAATTGGCCGAATGGGCCATGGTGATGGCCCTTTGGCTGCTTTGGCGGCACCGACAAAATATTGGTAGACTGGTCCAGGGAACCGAGCCCAAAATTGGGGCCAAGAAACCATAAGACAATTGACAGTGATGCCGGTCCTGGTTCAGTCGCGAATTTGGACAACATAGAAAAGAAGTGACCAAAAACCATGGATCTTGTGATCGTCGAATCCCCAGCCAAGGCCAAAACCATCGAACGATATTTGGGCGATGGCTACAAGGTTTTGGCCAGTTATGGCCATATTAGGGACCTGGATCCTGGCGAAGGTTCGGTTGATCCCAAGAACGATTTTGCTCAAAAATGGACCATTGATGGCCAGGCCCGTAGCCGGGTTCAGGAATTGTCCAAAGCAGCCAAGGAAGCCGACCGGATCATTCTTGCCACTGACCCCGACCGGGAGGGTGAGGCTATTTCTTGGCATTTGGCCAATGTGCTGCGTGACCAGCGGGGGCTTGCAAAGCTGCCCATGTCCAGGGTGGTTTTCCATGAGGTTACCAAAAGCGCTGTGCTTGAAGCCATGGCGAACCCCAGGGATATTAATGATGAGTTGGTGCATGCCTATTTGGCCCGTCGGTTGCTTGATTATTTGGTCGGCTACACCTTGTCTCCGGTTTTGTGGCGCAAACTTCCCGGCGCACGTTCTGCTGGCCGGGTTCAATCGGTGGCCCTGCGGCTGATTTGCCAGCGGGAAGTTGAGATCGAATCCTTCGTGCCACTTCATTATTGGAGTGTGGAGGCAGACCTAGAATTTGATGGTAAGCGTGGGCTTACTGCCAAATTGGAGCATGCCGATGGTCGCAAGCTTGGCCGCGAAGACATCACCAGTGAAGAAACAGCACAAGCCTATGTGGCGCGAATTTCTTCTCAAGGCATGCGTGTGGAGGCTGTCAAAACCACCCCGCGCCAGAACAAACCTGCCGCACCATTCACCACCTCCACCCTGCAACAGGAGGCCGCCCGTAAGCTGAGGTTTTCTGCAAAAAGAACCATGCAAACCGCCCAGCGTCTTTATGAGGCAGGGCATATTACCTACATGCGGACCGATGGAACTAGCCTGTCCAAGGATGCCGTGGCCGATATCCGTGGCATGATCGAAAAAGAATTTGACGCCAAACATCTTCCCAATAGCCCACGCATGTTCGGGGCGAAAAACCCCAATGCACAAGAAGCTCATGAGGCCATCCGTCCCACGACCATCAACCGCAAACCAGGCAGCATCAAGTTGGAAGGCGACCAAGAGCGCCTTTATTCCCTGATCTGGAAGAGAACCATGGCATGCCAAATGGCCAATGCCGAATATCTGGACACAAGGATTGATTTGCGAACATTGGATGGAACCTTAGGCCTGGGCGCAACCGGCCGTGTCATGACTTTCGGTGGTTTCATGGACCTTTATCATGAAGGTTTGGATGACCAAGAAGAAGAACAAGATAACAGGCTGCCCAAGATCAATGAGGGCGAAGAGGCAAAGGTGCATGAGGCTCGCGATATCGCCCACACCACCAAACCCCCGGCACGTTTCACTGAAGCAACCTTGGTGAAGGAATTGGAGCGGCTTGGCATCGGCCGACCATCCACCTATGCCAGCATCATCTCTGTGTTGGAAGATCGTGGCTATGTGCGCCTTGATCAGCGTCGTTTCTTTGCCGAAGATACGGGCCGTGTTTTGTCAGTGTTTTTGGACGCCTTCTTCCATACCTATGTTGCCTATGACTTCACGGCCGAATTGGAGCGAAAATTAGACCGCATCACCAACGGAGAATTGGATTGGTTGGAGGTTATGCGGGAATTTTGGACTGGTTTTGAAAAAGCCGTTGATGCGACCAGCGAATTGCGGGTCCGGGATGTTATTGACGTGTTGGACCGTGAGTTGGACCAGCATCTTTTCCCCGTGACGGAAGAAAATCCGGAGCCCCGCAAATGCCCAGCCTGTGGGACTGGCATGTTGGGCTTGAGAATTGCCAAAAATGGTGGGTTTGTTGGCTGCTCTAACTATCCTGAATGCAACCATACCAAAAATCTTGGCAAATCCAGTGACGGTGAGGCAAGCGACCTGCCAAGGGAATTGGGGCCCGACGAATTGGGCAGAATGATCTCACTCAAAACCGGGCGCTTTGGCCCCTATTTGGAAAGGGTTGCAGATGAGGGCGAAAAACCTCATCGCGTCAGTGTGCCAAAAGATTTGTCCTTGGAAAATCTTAGCCTGGACATGGCTTTGAAACTTATCACCATGCCCAGGCAAGTGGGCATTCATGAGGATCAGCCCATCATGGCCAATCTTGGGCGATATGGGCCTTACCTGAGCCATGGGAACAAAAATGCCAAGCTCGCAGGGACCTTAGAGGCCCTAGAAATCGGCATGAATCTGGCTGTGGAAAAACTTGCCAATGCCAAGGAAAAAATGCCAGCCACCGAACTTGGCAACCACACCAACGGCAAAATGATCACGCTTAAATCTGGGCGCTTTGGGCCCTATGTGCAGATGGATAAGGTCATGGCCAATATCCCCAAGGCCACTGACCCCAAGGAGGTCACCCTCGCCATGGCCATTGAGCTGATTGACAAAAAAATGGCCAAAGGCGGCGCCAAAACCACCAAGACCAGGGCTGGGGCCAAAAAAAGTGCCAAAAAGTAAATCCCGTGAGATCATCGACCGGGCAGCCCTGCTTGCCTTCATCAAAAGCCGTGGTGGGGCGGTGCATAAGAGGGATATTGCCAAAGCTTTCAACCTCAAAGGCACGGACAAAATTCACCTCAAGGCCCAATTGCGGGATTTGGCAGAGGAAGGACTGATTGCCGGGCGTAAGACCACCAAACGCCCTGACATGATGCCAAGAATTTTCCAGGCAAGGGTCAGCGAGATCACCGAAGATGGCATGGTTTTGGCCATTCCCGATGTGGTGGGGTTTGATCATGCCGCCGTGGAGATAACCGGCCCCAGGGCTGATCACCTTTCCAACCATCAATTGGTCAAGGTGCGTATCTTGCCAGGCCAAGATGACCAAACAGGGCCCAAAAAAGTTGGGCTTTTGCACAAGATATCCGAGGATGTTGAAAGCCAAATTGGGGTCATTGTGCGTGCTGATGGAAAGATTTGGGCGGAACCGGTAAGCCGCAAGGGGCGTGGGCAATCACTTCATCTGGTCAATCCAGACATGGACAAGTTGCGCAATGGTGATCTTGTGGAATTGGAAATTCTTGGCCGGCATCGTGGCCAGTCAGCAGCGCGCATCATTGAGCATTTGGGCACCAGGCTCGATTCCCCAAGAGCGGTGTCCATGGTGGCCATCCATGAGCACCAAATCCCCCATATTTTTGCCCAAGAGCTTTTGACCGAAGCAGAGCATTTGGGGGCAACCTCCTGCATGCGTGAGGATTTAACTTACCTCCCCTTTGCCACCATCGACCCAGAAGATGCACGCGACCATGATGATGCCCTCTATGCATGCCCTGCCCCAGATGATGAAGGCGCCAGCCATCTTTACGTCGCCATCGCCGATGTGGCCGCCTTTGTCGCCACCGGTAGTCTTATTGACCATGAGGCCCGACGCAGGGGCAATTCTGTGTATTTTCCAGATCGTGTGGTGCCCATGCTGCCGGAACGATTATCGACGGACCTCTGCTCCCTCAAGCAGGGTGTCGAACGTTTGGCCTTTGTGTGCCGCATGCGCATTGGCGCGGATGGCACGGCAAGCCACCCCAAATTCATGCGCGCCCGAATTAATGTCAGGGACAAATTTTCCTATGAAGACGCCCAAGCCCTGATCCATCAAGATACCATGCCCGATCATTTTGCATGCCTGTTGGGCACATACCGGCGCATGGATGAAGCAAGAAAAAAACGTGGGCCGTTGGAATTGGAGGTTCCTGAGCATAAAATCAGGCTGGATGATGATGGCCGGGTTGCAGAAATCAACCTCAGGGAACGTTTTGAGGCCCACAAATTGGTGGAGGAATGCATGATCCAAGCCAATGTCGCGGCGGGTGCAATCCTCACGAAACATCTTCAGCCAGCGCTATATAGGGTCCATGAGGAACCCCCAAAAGATCGCCTGCTCAACCTCAAAACAAGCTTTGACGCCATGGGCCTGCCGCTCACATTGGGCAACCGCATCACCCCAAATCTGTTCAACCGGGCCGTGGCGCGCATGGCGGACCAACCCCAGGCGCGAACGATTTCTGAAATGGTTCTGCGCTGCCAAACCCAGGCCTATTATGGCATGGACAATTTGGGGCATTTTGGTCTGTCGCTTGATGTCTATGCACATTTCACGTCCCCCATACGCCGCTATGCCGATTTGATGGTTCATCGTGCCTTAATCCGCTGCCTCAAGCTTGGGCCTGATGGGATGACGGACAAGGACATGGAAGCGCTGGAACAAGTTGGCACCCACATCTCCAAAACCGAACGCACGGCCATGGCTGCTGAACGTGACTCCATCGCCCGCTATGTGGCGGCCCACATGTCCGATCGCATCGGCATGCAATTTGAAGCGACCATCTCTGGGATTGCCCGGATGGGCCTATTTGTGCAGCTGGTTGATAATGGCGCTGAAGGTTTTATTCCTATCGCCAAAATTGGCCAAGATTATTATGTGTATGACGAGCAAACCATGGTCTTGAGGGGCGAACAGGCAGGCCTTACCTTCCGCTTGGGTGAAGACGTCACGGTAAGACTTGAAGAAGCTGCACCCGTCAGTGGGGGGTTGCGGTTTTCATTGATCTTGCCAAAAGAGCCGCCCTTGCGGCGCGGCGCAAGGCGTGGGCATGGTTCATCGGCAAATCGTGGGAGACGACCCGTCCGCCCACCCAAACGAGGCCCCAAAAGAGGCGACAAGTAATGCGCAAACGTTCGGCATGGAATGCCGTCAAAAATGGTGTAAGAATGCGCTGCCCTTCCTGTGGTGAGGGGCGCTGTTTTTCATCATACCTCAAGGTAAGTGATCAATGCCCAAATTGTGGTGAGGAGCTGCATCATCACCGTGCGGATGACGCGCCGCCTTATATTGTGATTGCGATTGTTGGCAAAATTGTGGTGCCCCTAGCTGTCGCCCTGGAATTGGCCGTGATGCCCCCTGTTTGGCTGCATGCGCTTCTTTGGGGAAGCTTAATCATCGGCCTTAGCCTATTGCTCCTGCCACCGGTGAAGGGGGCTGTTGTGGGCATTCAATGGGCAAACCGCATGCATGGCTTTGGTGGCCATGACTAAGCCACAGCCCATTCGTGCCGCCTCATCTGTGCTTGTTTGGCGCCAATTTCATGGCCAAGCTGAGGTCTTATGCGGCAAGCGCAACCCGAATATGGCATTTGCCGGGGGGCAAATTGTTTTTCCCGGTGGTCGGTTAGAACGGGGTGATGCCCAAACCAAAAGTGCCACGGCGCTGTCCCCGAAAACCAGAAAGCTGCTCGCATATGAAAGCAGGCACAGCCCTGAAGGACTTGCCCAGGCAGGCTTGCGTGAATTGATGGAAGAAACCGGCCTCGTGGTGGGGCAGCATCTGGCGCAAGGCTCAGATATGAGGCTGCGTGGGGACTTTGCTTGCCTGGATTTTCTGTCGCGGGCCATTACCCCACCACGCAACACGCGCCGCTATGACGCCCGTTTTTTTGCGCTGCCCATTGATGCAGTTACCGACAGGATCACCGCCGTGGAACATCATGAATTTGTGGCGCTTGATTACCGGCCAATTTCTGAATTGCTGGAAGATAAATTGATGCCCCCAACAAGGTTGGCCCTGTTGCAATTGGCAGACCACCTCAAGGGCCAATTGGTGCCCAAAATGCTCAAAGGCCCAAAAAACATCTTCCCCATCGACCTCTGATCGGGTCACAAGGGGGCATGACGCAAACCGCCACCGGCCAAGTTCGTACCCTCATCGCCATTTATATCTCGGTGCTCCTCATTGGCTGCCTGTTTGGCATCACCATGCCGCTTTTGTCTTTGCGGTTGGAATGGATGGGGGCCTCAAAATCCATCAATGGCCTATCGGCAGCTATTGGGGTCTCATCCATGTTGATCATGGCCCCCTTCATGCCGCGTATATTGAGTTGGCTGGGCACCAAAACAACCATGCTTTGGGCTTGCCTGATGGCAAGCTGCGCGCTGAGCCTCTTCCCCATTTTTGCCGATATCATGCCTTGGTTCCCAATCCGCCTGTTTTTTGGCCTTGCCCTGACGGCATTATTCACCTGTTCAGAAACCTGGCTAAACCTCACGGTGCCTGCAAAAAATAGGGGCCTCATGCTTGGTCTCTATGGGACTATTTTGTCTGTTGGTTTTTCCTTGGGCCCCTACCTGCTTAGCCTCACGGGCATGGCGGGGGCTGCGCCATTCACCATGGCTGCCAGCATGACGATCTTGGCTGGTCTTGCTATTTTCTTATTGACCAACAACGTCAAAACCGATGCGCCGGACAAGACCTCGGGCCTCATGAATCTTTGGGTCAAACATCCCACGCCTTTTTTGGCAGCCTTTTTGTTTGGTGGCATCGAAACAGGCATTTTTACGCTTTTGCCGGTTCATGCCACCATGGCAGGTTTGGAGGCAGCAGCAGCAGCCCAATTGCTGGTGGCCGTGGGTGTGGGCAATGTGGCCATGCAATTGCCCATAGGCTGGCTTGCTGACCGTGTGAACAACCGGCTTTTGCTGGCCATATGTGCCCTATCAGGCCTTGCAGGTGGGGTGGCGTTGTTGCTGTTGGAGGTGGGCTCACCATTGATGATGGGATGGTTGGTTTTTTGGGGTGGCGCCGTGGTTGGTTTTTATACCGTGGGCTTGAGCATGTTGGTCAAAACCTCCCCCAGCGAACTTATCCCATCCATGAATGCCGGCTTTCTTACCATGTATGGTCTTGGTGCGGTCTTATTGCCCAGCGCCAGCGGGCTTGCCATGGATCATGCCGGCCTTATGGGTTTGCCTGGCATTTTGATATTTATCTGCGCCAGCTACCTGTCCCTTCTGACATGGCGTTGGTGGGGCCACCGACGCCTAAAACACAGCCTTTAAACGTGACAAGCTCTTGACGCTTGGACGCTTGGTTGGTTATAAGCCTTGGCTTCAGTCCACGAAGCATTATCCGGAGCCAATGCCATGGCTAAGCCAACCACCGTCAAGATCCGCCTCAACAGCACCGCTGACACTGGCTTTTTTTACGTGACCAAAAAGAACACCCGGACCATGACCGAGAAAATGGTGGTGCGTAAATACGACCCCGTGGCCCGCAAGCATGTGGAATTTAAGGAAGGCAAAATCAAATAAGCCTTTGCATGGATATTCCTTGTGGCCATAATTTGGCCCGAGTTAACGTTTGCCTCTTCAAATTGCCAGACTATTCTTCTATGCCATGGGAACAAAAACCCGGGGATAGTCATTGAACCAAGCCTTCCAAGAAATACCAACACCTAAGGCGATTGACCGCCTGATTGCGCAATTTTCTAGCGAAATGCGCGACGTGGATGATGTCATCCGGGAGCGATTAGG
>DKOD01000085.1 GCA_002469865.1 Alphaproteobacteria bacterium UBA7371
AAAAGCAAAAGCTTCAGAGAAATCTGCAAATTTGAAATCACGCACATAGGCGTTATTTTCTTCGCGCCATCCAGCAATTGCCATCACGCAGCCTTTCGCAACATTGGGAAGATGGCAATTGGTGAATAGACGGGAACCATATTGCCAAGTTGGCTTTCTAATAACGAAAATTCATGAATTTCAAAAGGGTCTGTCCGAAATGCGCCCTCCCGTTCCAGATATTCCCCGGTCATGTAGCCGGGGGTACGACCAATCTTGGCAAGGGTCGTGTGGGGTTTGTATTTGCGTCTCTTGCATTGAAGGCCAGCCCGCTTCACCGCTGCTTGGACCCGGGTTTGCAATGCGATCAAGGGCAGTGCATCCACTGGGTTGGCATAGAGAGTTCTTGGCCGGTCATCGCCAAAAACACCAAGCCCACTAAAGCGCATGGTGATTGGTTCATGAAGAAGCCTACCCAGCGCCAACATCAAATCATCGATTTCCCGGCTGTTTAAATCGCCCAAAAATTCAAGCGTGAGGTGTAAATTGTCCTGGGGCACCCATTTGGCCATGAGCAGGTCCTGGGGCAAAGAGCAGAGTTGCTCTGCGACATGGTCGGGAAATTGAATGGCAATGAATGTCCGGCACATCAGCGCCTCCTCGCATCACATCCATCGGATCGTCCGATGGATTTATTGTAACATGCGGGGGATTTGCCTTTTTCTCATTGGTTTTGTTGCCATTTCTGGCGAATCACCTGGTTTGGGCACCCTCACCATTTGTTGCATGAATATCGTGACGATATGATGACATGGCTTGGGCGGCCCAAATAGTGATCAGGGGCAGGGGTTTGGTTGGCGCAAGTGAATTTCTTCAATACCGGCCAAAACCTCATCGGAAAGGTCGATGGTGAAGGCATTCAGGTTTTCCTGCAATTGCGTCATGCCCGTGGCGCCAATGATGGTTGATGTCACAAAATCACGTCCATGGCAGAAGGCCAAGGCAAGTTGTGTGGATGTGAGGCCGTGGGATTTGGCCAATTCCTGATAGGCTGCGACGGCTTCAGCAGCCCCCTTTTTTTCATAGCGATCAACGCGATCAAAAAGCGCCTTGCGGCTGCCTTCCGGCAATGCATTGCCAAGATATTTTCCCGACAACACGCCGCCCGCAAGCGGCGAATAGGGTAGGCAGGCCACCTGTTCGCGCAGGGACACCTCCGACAAGCCCATTTCATAGGTTCTGTTCAGCAGGTTGTAGGCATTTTGCACCGACACCACGCAAGGCAAATCATGTTGTTGGGCAAGTTGCAGGAACTTCATGACACCCCAGGGCGTCTCATTGGAAAGACCAATGGCCCGGATTTTTCCCTGCTGCACAAATTTGGCAAGGCTTTCGAGGGACTCTTCCATTGGTATGCCATAATTGGTGGAATGGCGGTAACCAAGTTGTGCCCCAAAAAGAGGGATATCCCGGTCAGGCCAATGCAGTTGGTAAAGGTCAATCACGTCGGTTTTGAGTCTATGCAGGCTTTTATGGAGCGCCTCTTCAATATTGGCATGGTCAAGACGTGGGAGTTTGTTGCCCTCACGGAACCAATCCATATGACCAGATCGCCCGATCACCTTGGTCGCCAAAACCCAATCATTGCGGCGGCCATATTTGGCAAAGTAATCGCCAATGATTTCTTCCGTGGCGCCTTGTGTTTCTGGCTTTGGGGGGATCGCATATAATTCCGCCGTATCCATAAAATTTACCCCAAAAGACCGGGCATGTTCCAATTGGTCAAAAGCTTCTTGGGGTGTGTTTTGTTGACCATAGGTCATGGTGCCAAGGCAGATTGAAGAAACGTCAATACCGCTTTTGCCAAGTGGGCGTGGATGAAAAATCATGATGTCTCCTCAAAAAGCACGGTCACAATGCGCGCACAAATTCCAAGATGGCCGGTCCCATGCGTGACATGATTTCAGCCACGCCCTTTTGGTTGGGGTGCATCATGTCACCTTGGTTCAGCTCAGGGTCAAGGGCCACACCTTCCAGCAAAAAGGGGTAGAAGGGCAAGTCATGTTGGTTGGCAAGATCTGTGAAAACCTGATCAAATTCCGCGCCATAGGATGGCCCCCAATTGTTGGGTGCACGCGCGCCAACCAGAAAGACCGGGATGTTTTTGGCCAAATGCGCTTCGATAATCTTGGATAGATTATCACGCATCAATGACGGCGGCAGGCCACGCAGGGCATCATTGGCCCCAAGCGCCAGGATCAAACCGTCAGGTTGTTGGCTAAGTGATTCACCAATCCTTGCAGCGCCGCCGCCTGAGGTGTCACCGGAAAGGCCCTGGTTGATAACCACAATATTTGGAAAAGTTTTTTGAAGATAATCGTTGAGTTTGACTGGCAAGGCCCAATCCGCAGGCAGGCCATAACCAGCGGTGAGGCTGTCGCCAAGCATGATAATTTTTTTGTCATTCGCCAAGGCCGGTAGGGTTAGGCCAAGCATGAGCAAGAAGATGGCTTGCAACAATTTGATGATGATCATGGAATTACCTCCCGTGGGCCCCTATGTTTCTAAGGCAGCATATGGACCGGAAAACCAGAGAAGACCATGGAAAATATTCTTGAATTTGTGAATGTCCATTACAGGATTGATGGGCCCGATGGGGCGCTTCACCTCCTCAATGGGGTAAGTTTTTCTCTGTCCCGGGGTGAAAGCCTCGCAATTACCGGACCATCTGGCTCGGGCAAAACCAGCATGTTGCGTTTGGCGGCTGGATTGGTGCCAATAAGTGAAGGGCATATTCATCTTGATGGCGCAGATCTGGCAAATATTGATGCCGAGGGTCGGGCTGTGCTTCGCCGCACCAAGCTTGGCCAAGTGTTCCAGCAATTTCGGCTTGTGGAAAACCTCGATGCTATTGAAAATGTGGTGCTTGGTCAGGAATTGGCAGGTTTGGAGGTTGATTTTGATGCCGCCGCTGATGCCTTGGCGCAGGTAGGTCTTGAGCACCGCATGCAACATCGCCCCGCCATGCTTTCTGGCGGGGAGCGGCAGCGTGTGGGCATTGCCCGTGCTTTGATCCACAACCCACCTTTGGTGCTTGCCGATGAGCCAACAGGCAATCTTGACCGAGACCGGGCAGGGCAGGTTTTTGAATTGTTGCTGGCCAGCGTCGAAGCACGTGGTGCTGGTCTTATTCTTGTGACCCATGACCCTGAACTTGCGGCCAGATGTGGCCGAAAGTTGGTTATTCGTGGCGGGGTGCTGCATTGATTTTTTTGCCTCTCATTGCCCGCCGACTCGCTTTGCGTGAGGCCAAATTACTTGCCCGTACAGCCCGGGGGACCTTTTTGTCCCTCGCATTGGCAGCCTTACTGTTTTCGGTAACCCTGCTCTCGGGCTTGGGTGTTCAGCGAGCCGTGGAATCCTCAGGCGCAGAATTGCTTGGCGGTGACGTTGAGATTAGGTCCGTGCATCGGCCTGTCGATGAGGCATCCTATGTTGCCCTGGATGGGGTGATGGCTTCTGCCCGCATGACCAGCCTTCGTTCCATGATGGAGGTGGCGGACAATAGGCGCCTTGTCCAGGTAACCGCTGTGGATGGTGCCTGGCCGCTGAAAGGTGAGGTGGTGGCCGAACCTGCCAATGCCTTTGAGACGATGGTGGGAAAGGGTGGGGTTCTTCTGGAGCCAGGCTTGATGAAACGCTTCGGGCTCACGAATGGAGATGACATCGTCCTTGCTGGTCGCCCCATGACCATTCAAGGTGCGGTTTTGGCCATGCCCGGTGGTTTTAGCCAAGGCCCTGTTTTGGGCCCGCGCTTGCTCATGAAACGGGGAGACTTGGTGGATGCAGGTTTGTTGCGAATTGGCAGCCTTTTTAACGACCATTTGCTTTTGGCGGTTGATGATGCTGCCCTGAGCGAGGTGGCAACCAAATCGGCTGATATTGCCGAGCAACAGGGAATAAGATCCCGTGATCGTCGTGCTGCAGCCCCGGCATTTTTGCAGGTTGTGGGTCGGGTTTCGGTGGCATTTGCCCTTATGGTTTCTGCTGGTTTGATCATGTCAGCCTATGGGCTGCGTCATGCGGTCATGACCCAAAGACGACTGCGTCAGGGGCTTTCTGATGATCTATTGGCCCTAGGCATGGCCGAAAAAATGCGGGGGCGCATGATGCTTACCGCCATGATGCTGCCAGGCATGTTGGCCACCCTGTTGGGCATTATTCCTGGAATATTCGTCATCGTTATTGGGGCATCATTTTTGCCCGTTTCGGTGCCATTTTCGTTGCCTGTTTGGGACATGATGGCCGTGGGTGCGGCGGTTTTTGCGTATGCTTTTGTAGTGGCTTTGGTGGCGCTACGCGTCAAAACAGCTTTCTGGCATTGGTTGGTGCTTCCAATCATGTCCTTTGGGGTGTTTGCCTCACTGCTGGGCCTCCAGCCAGGTGTTTTTGCTGCGGCCTTCTCCTTGCTCCCTTTGTTTTTGGAATTGCTGGCTATTTTGTTGGCGCCACTTTTTGCCAAATTTGCCCGGAGCCCCAAACAATGGGTGCGTGATGTTGCCCGCAGCCTTCGCCAGCCCTGGCTGATGCGCCTGGGATTTTCTGTTGGCGCGGTGGGCGCCTTGGCCTTTGCCACGGTGTTGATTGCATTGGCGTCGGTGGATGCAGAGCTAGAGCAGCGTTTGGCATCTGATGCGCCAAGCCATTTTGTTGTCGATCTACGCCGTGACGAAGTGGCCCCTTTTCAGCAAATAATGGGCGAAGAAGGTGCCAAAGACGTCCAGACCGCCAGCATGTTGCGCGGCATGATCAAAGCGATCAATGGCGTGCCTTCTGCCGAGGCCAATGTCGATGAAGGATCTGCTTGGATGTTGCGGGGTGATCGGGGCATCACCTTTACCGATGACCTGCCCCAGGGCACAGAAATTACCGATGGGCAATGGTGGGGCCCGAGGGCCGAAGGTGCGTTTTTGTCCATGGCAAAAAATGCCGCCTCAGATTTTGGCATCACCATTGGTGACCAATTAACCGTGGATATTCTGGGCCGGCCGGTGGAACTAACCGTGGCCAATTTGCGGGAGATAAATTGGGCTGGCGGTGGAATGAATTTCTCCCTGGTGGTGAATGAGGCCGTGGGGCTGCAATTGCCACTTGGGTTTTTGGGCACTTTTCGGGTGGATGAGGAAAAAACAGAAGGTTTGGAAGCCCGGCTTGCCAATGAATTTCCCGGCGCTTCGGTGGTCCGTGTGGGTGATGTCCTTGAGCCTGTGGAGGCATTGCTGCGCAGCTTAAAATTGTTGCTCACTTCCCTAGCCGCGGCCCTGCTTATCGGTGCCCTTATGGTTTTGGTCAGCGCGCTATTTGCACAAATTCGTTTGCGGGCCGATGAAATCAACACCCGCCGAATGTTGGGTGCATCAGCCGCTCAAGTTGGTCAGATGATCCGCCGCGAAACCTTGGCATTGGCCCTCTTGGTGCTTTTGGTTGGTGGGCTTATGGGCACGGGCCTGGTGGTTGTGTTGTTTGTGGGCGTTTTGGACCGACCTGTTGTTGTGCCTTGGACCATGTTGTTGGCGGGTCTTCTGGTGCCATTGGTTGTTTTGGTGGGCGGCGCTGCGCGTGAAGGGCGCAAAATCATGCGACAGAACGCGCAATATTAATGTTTTTTGGTTGAATTTTCCGCCATGAATGCGCACATACAATGAAACAGTTTTACTAGGGAGCGTCTCTGACTATGGATCAATTCAACCGACAGGCTTATGCCGACCGCGCGTCTAGCGTCGATATCGATGCCGGTTTGCGCTCATACATGCTTGCCGTCTACCGTTATATGGGCATGGGCTTGGCCCTTACCGGCGGCATTGCTTACCTCGTTTACATGATGAGCATCACCGAAACCGCATCCGGCCAACTGGCCCTGACAGGTCTTGGTGACATGCTTTTCAATTCCCCGCTCAAGTGGGTCATCATGTTGGCGCCCCTGGGCATTGTTTTCTACCTTTCTGCCCGCATCAACCGCATGAGTGCGGCTGCTGCGCAAGGATCATTCTGGCTCTATGCCGGTCTCAATGGCGTTTCCTTCGCCACCATCTTCATGGTCTTTACGGGCATGTCTATCGCCAAGGTGTTCTTGATCACGGCCTGTATGTTCGGCGCCATGTCTTTGTGGGGCTACACCACAAAGCGGGATCTTACCGGCATGGGCTCTTTCTTATTCATGGGCCTCATCGGCATCGTGATTGCCAGCGTGGTGAATATCTTCCTGGCAAGTGACATGATGAGCTTCATCATCTCCATTGTTGGTGTGTTGGTCTTCACCGGCCTCACCGCCTATGACACCCAAGCGATCAAAGAACAGTATTCTGTGTCTGATTCTGGTGAATTGGCTCAAAAGAAATCCATCATGGGCGCCTTGCGTCTTTACCTGGACTTCATCAACCTGTTCATCATGATGCTGCAGTTGTTTGGCAACCGCGAGTAACCAGAAGAACACATAAAAGGTCGCACATCCTAAGAGGCCCTGCGGGGCCTCTTTTTTATGCCCTGCGTCGTTTTTCCAATCTTTCGCCCTGCTGGCGCAAATGCTTGGCGATGATGTGGAAATCATGGGCGCGTTTAAGAACAAGCCCTTCCTGATTAAGCAAAGCCCAGGCACCCTGTCTTTTGGCCAATTTGGGGTTTTTCACAATGCTGAATTGGGGTGCTTCGCCAAATTTGCGGAACACGGCAAAACGCGCTTCTTGCCCAGTCATGTTCAAGGCATAATCTTTCCAAACGCCCCGGGCCACCATTTGGCCGTAGATACCAAGCAGGGTTTGAAGCTCGAAGCGCTCCAGCCTTGCGTCCTGACGTTGATGCAGCAT
>DKOD01000118.1:0-2110 GCA_002469865.1 Alphaproteobacteria bacterium UBA7371
CCCCCGGGCACAGGGCCAAACAGCTTCGCCATGGTGACCAAAAGATCTTCAGCGATTTTTGACCGCTGAAGCATGATGCCCATGAATATGAACAGGGGGATGGCGATGAGGGTGTCACGCTCAACTTCCCAATAAATACCTCGGAAGTTTGTGACGCCTGCCGTCAACCATTCCACGGGGCCGTCTTGAATGAAAAAAGCGGAATTATCGTCAAACAGAGCCCAGCCGGTAAAAGCAGCAAGCCCAATGGTGATGATTGATGCACCAGGAAGGGCAAAGGCCACGGGAAATCCGGAGCCCAAAGCCACGATCATGACCATGAACAAGAGAATGAGAAAATAAAGCTCCATCGAGTTTGGTCCTTGTTCTACAGATTTTCGTGGTGGTCGGTGTCGATTTCGAAGCCTTCTTCAAACCGACGCAAATATTCAGCAACAAAAGCTGCGAATTGAAAAAGCATCGAAAGCACAAAGATGAGCAGAAACCCGGCCATCAAATATTTGACAAACATCCCCGAGCCCGACTGAGAGATCTCAAAATTAACCAAGGGGCTGGAGATTGACGAGGAGCTGTTGGACATGCCCCGGGCAAGGATAACCCAGCATAGGGGAATGCCCAGAAACAGGCTGCCCAAAATATTCGTGCGCGCTTTGTTGCGCTCGGACATGCCGGCATAAAAGACATCAACACGAACATGACCTTCATGAATCAATGTGTAGGCACTGGCAAAGAGGAAGAGGGCTGCGTACCAAAAACGAACGAGATCGCCCATAAAGGCTTGCTCATAGGAAAAAACAAAACGTGAGATAACGATCAACAATTCGGCAATAACCACCAAGGTGGCCAGCCACACAAAATGCGGGCCACGATTGGCTGCAGCAATGACGCATCCCAGCAGGATTAGGGGCACATGCACCCACATTCCGCGGAAAGTGGCGCGCCCAAGATTTGTGCCTAAGTCAGGCCCCACCAGGGCAACAAGCATGTTTTCCACGCGCACAAATGAAATAATGGCGTCGATTAAGCCAATGAAAAAAGTTGCAAAGAAGGCTGCAGAAACAATGTATGCAGCAACATTACCGAGGCCTGCGGCACGCGCGACCAATTGATCATGGCCATAGGCGCCGACCGAACGAAGCGGAATGATGATGGCCAAGGGGTAAGATATTGCTTGGATGGTCGCCACAACCCACATCATCGTGGATTCGGGGGCCACGCCTGCGTCCAGCTGAAGGCCAAAACCAACCAGAAAGCCATTAAGGCCAGGAAGGTCAAAAGCATAAACCGCCAAGCTATTGACGGCAAAAATCAAGGACAACCAAGCACTTGCCGTTGCAAGATACAAAGCCAGCGGTTTCAGCACCCCATTTTGGCGCGAGACTTGTTGCGCATAAGCAGTCATTTTATTCCCTGTATGAACATGCGAGGCGCTTGATGCGCCCCGCTGTTTTTTTCTTTGGTTCTATTAGGAAAGGTCAAGAACCCGCTGACGTTGACCAACAAATTCGGCGTTGGAATCAACATACCACTTACCAATCTGACGAAGGGATTGATCGAATGAATCGTCAATATCGCTGGCCAGTTGTGAATGGGCACGGGTGTCTTCGCGAACCTGAGCCCAGCCATCGCCGAGGGCATCCCAAACATCGTCGTTAAATTTGCGAAGCTCAACGCCTTGGTCTTCCACCAAACGGGCCAAAGCTGGGCCGTTTTGGGCGTTCATGTCAGCAAGCATCTGGTCGTTTGCCGCCATGCCACAATGGGTCAAAATGGCCCGATCTGTGTCGGTGAGGTCCGCCCAGAATTTGGCGTTGAAGCCACAGGAAAGTGAACCACTCGGCTCATGCATGCCTGCAAGATAGTAATATTTGGCAGCTTCAAAGAACTTCATGGCTTCATCATTCCATGGGCCCACCCATTCGGTGGCATCGATGGCACCCGAAACGAGGTTTTCGTAAATCTGACCACCTGGAAGAGAAACCGGCGATGCGCCTACCTTGGCAAGAACGTCGCCGCCAAGACCTGGCATACGCATTTTCAGGCCCTTGAGGTCTTCGCCTGAGTTAATTTCTTTGTTGAACCAACCGCCGGCCTGGCCGCCGGTATGGCC
>DKOD01000118.1:2493-2666 GCA_002469865.1 Alphaproteobacteria bacterium UBA7371
TTAATCCATGCGGAAATTTCGTCTGGTGTCATGCCAAAAGGCACGGAGGTGAAGTAAGCGAATCCAGGATGCTTACCTTTCCAATAATATTCAGCAGCATGGTAGGCTTGGGCGTTGCCAGAAGCCACTTCGTCGAATGAGTCGAATGGTGCAACGCGTTCGCCTGCAGCAAA
>DKOD01000118.1:3069-20734 GCA_002469865.1 Alphaproteobacteria bacterium UBA7371
CCTGGGAAATCTCTGCCCCAGGTTGCAACCATGGTGATGTTGACGCGTTCCTGCGCAATGGCAGGGGTGACAAGTGCGGATCCTGCAGCAGCAACACCGGCACCTTTGATAAACGAACGGCGATCCATGTTTTCTCCCTATATCAAATGGATTAGAACCTCTCGATAAGGCCCTGGTCGATAAATAATAATTTGGCCATGTGTGGCAAGGGCAATTGGGCTTTTTTTGAAACTTTTCTTATCAAAACACCACATAATTGGTAATAATATTTCGCTTTGAAGGGTCTTTTTGCATGTTTTCTGAAATTTTGGCGGTAACCTTGCCGACCTTTTTTATGGCCTTTGTTGGTTATGCCTGGGTGCTGATGAAGCAGGAATTTCCTGTCAATTTTGTGGCCAAGCTGGTGACCTTGGTGGGAACACCTTTCCTAATCTTTTCCACCCTTGCCCATTCGGGCCTGTCTGTGTCGGCGCTGACCACCATGATGCTTGCCTCGGTCATGCTTGCTGTTGCCTCGGGCCTTATTGCCTTTTTGGGTTTGAAATCGGTTGGCTGGGATCCCAAAAGTTTTGTGACGGCCTTTGTCATCGGCAATGGGGGCAATTTGGGGCTGCCCGTTACGTTGTTTGCCTTTGGGGAAGAAGGGCTCGCCCTAGGCATTGCTTTTTTTGTGGTCCAATCATTTCTTTTTTTCACCGTGGGCAATTATCTTTACGCAGGCACCAATATTGGCGCGGCCTTAAAACTACCCACGCCCTATGCCGCCCTGGCGGGTATTACCGTGGTGCTGCTGGGGTGGCAGATGCCTATCCCCGTGGCCAACACGGTCAATTTGGCTGGTTCTTTGGTGATCCCCCTGATGCTCATAACCTTGGGTGTGAGTATTGCCAGGCTGCGCCTGGTCGAATTATGGCCATCGCTTCTTTTTGCCGTGGCGCGCCTCATTGTGATGTTTGTTGTTGCCAAGCTTATTATCTGGGGCCTTGATTTGGACGGCATCATGGCTGGGGTCATCATTCTACAAGCCTGCATGCCAGTGGCAGTCTTCAACTTTCTGTTTGCCACGCTTTATAAACGCGAAGCAGATCGCGTGGCAGGAATTGTGTTGGTGTCCAGCTTGATGATGATCATCGTGTTGCCGCTGCTGGTGGCCTATGTCAAAGCAGGTTGATTGTTGTGGGGATGAAAGATGAGTGAGTTTTTGGAAAAGGCTTATCCTGTGGGTTGGGACCAGCTTCACCGAGATGCACGGGCCCTTGCTTGGCGTCTTGCGGATAAAGAATTTGGTGCGATGGTGGCCATCACCCGAGGGGGCATGGTGCCTGCGGCTATTGTGGCCCGGGAATTGGGCATCAGGGTCATTGAGACCGTGGGCGTGGTTTCCTACGATCATCAAGATCAATCCGAACCCCAATTGGTCAAATCAGTTTCCGAGGAACTGCTTGCCCAACATCCCCAAGGCAAAGGGCTGCTTGTTGTGGATGATCTCGTGGACACCGGCACCACGGCGCGTTTCGTCAAACAGCTTTTGCCCGAAAGCCACTTGGCCACGGTTTATGCCAAGCCGGCAGGGAAGCCCCTGGTGGATTCCTTTGTCACGGAGGTGTCACAGGATACGTGGATATATTTCCCCTGGGACTTGTCGTTGCAATTTGCCCAACCCATCAATCGTGAGGCGCCCTTATAGGCGGCAGGCCAACACCAGCCAGGAGTTTTTGAATGGCCCAAGGGAAAAAAATTTCCTTAGCCCTGCAAGGCGGGGGGACCCATGGTGCATTCACCTGGGGCGTGTTGGACCGTCTTTTGGAGGAAGATGATCTCGAGATAGACGGGATCTCGGCAACCTCAGCTGGTGCCATGAATGCGGCCATGGTTGCCCATGGTCTCACCATTGGCGGCCGGGGCGGGGCCAAAGAGAAACTTGCCGAATTCTGGCATGCCGTGGCTGAATCCGCCCCAGAATTGCTAAAGATGACCAACCGCATGCAGATGATGATGGGTGCTGAGCCGGGCGTGGGCGTGGAATATTCACCGGCCTATGTCTGGACCGATTTTGTCACCAGAATGTTTGCGCCTCAGCAATTCAATCCCATGGATATCAACCCCTTACGCGATGTGCTGGAGCGGGTGTTGGACATTGATAAGGCCTGTGCTTGTGCGGCGGTCCGTTTGTTCATCAATGCCACCAATGTGCGCACCAACAGGCTTCATGTGTTCCACACCCATGAGGTCACTATTGATGCATTAATGGCATCGGCCTGTTTGCCCTTCTTGTTCCGCACCGTTGAGATCGGGGGAGAGGCATTTTGGGATGGCGGCTATGTGGGCAACCCATCCGTTTATCCCTTAATCCGCGATTGCGCTGCCCGCGATGTTGTGGTGGTTCATGTGAACCCCATCAACCGAGATGATATCCCCACCGATGCCCGGGCCATCATGAATCGCGTGAATGAGGTAAGTTTCAATTCCAGCATCATGCGCGAAATGGAAAATGTGATCCTTATCAACCAATTGATTGATGAGGGTGAGCTGTCCTCCAAAAGACTCAAGCGCGTTTATCTTCATGCCATCCTAGACGAAGATCTCATGCGTCAATATTCTGTTGCCTCCAAGGCAATGCCGGACATGGCCTTCATTTCCAAGCTCCATGAGGCAGGTCGGCGGTCTGCCGATCATTGGTTGCACGACCATTTGGATGATGTTGGCCAGCGTGACTCTGCAGATTTAAAAACGCTCTACCTGTAAGCCTTGTCCCACGAAAACCCCATGGGCTATAGGCCTTTAGATCGACCATATTTTCCACAAACCATTTGGACAGCCAATTTCCCATGAGTGACAGCAAATCCCTTAAGGACACGATCAGCCTGCCCAAGACCGATTTTCCCATGCGGGCCGGGTTGCCAAAAAGGGAACCAGAAATGCTCGCCCGTTGGCAGCAGATGGGCCTGTATCAAAAGCAGCGTGTGATGTCCCAGGGCAAAGAGCGTTTTGTTCTGCATGACGGGCCACCCTATGCCAATGGTCATTTGCATATCGGCCATGCGCTGAACAAAATCCTGAAAGACATCATCACAAGGTCCCAGCAAATGATGGGCAAGGATGCCAATTATGTTCCCGGCTGGGACTGCCATGGCCTGCCCATTGAATGGAAAGTTGAAGAAGGCTACCGCGCCAAGGGGCGCAACAAAGATGAGGTTGACGTGGTGGAATTCCGCGAAGAATGCCGTCAATTTGCCCAAGACTGGCTGGTTATCCAATCGGAAGAATTCCAGCGCATGGGGGTCCATGGTGATTGGCAACAGCCCTACACCACCATGACTTTTGCCGCCGAGGCCATCATTGCCGGTGAATTGCTCAAATTTGCTGAGGCGGGCCAACTATACCGTGGTGACAAGCCAGTCATGTGGTCTGTGGTGGAGGAAACGGCCCTGGCGGAGGCTGAGGTGGAATATCATGATCATGAATCCACCACGGTCTTTGTGCGCTTCCCCATGGGCCCGCGCAAGGATGAGTTGGATGGTGCGGAATTGGTCATTTGGACCACAACCCCATGGACTATTCCTGCCAATAGGGGTGTCGCCTATGGGGCAGAACTTTCCTACGGCCTCTATGAGGTGGTGGATGCCCCTGAAGATAACTGGTTGACCGCCAAAAGCCGCATCCTCCTGGCCGATGCCCTAGCCGAAGCCTCATTCAAGGCAGCACGTGTGGCCGGGTATAAGCGCGTGATGGATGTGGACCCAGGACAAATTGGCAAGGTGCATCATCCTTTGCATGACTGGGCCGGTGGAGATGGTGGCTACCAATTCATGGTGCCCGTCCTGGAAGGTCATTTTGTGACCGATGAGCAAGGCACAGGATTTGTGCATATGGCACCAGGCCATGGTGTTGATGACTTTGAACTCTATCGTGCCAACCGTCAGGCCTTCGTTGCATGCGGTACCGACAGGTTGCCCAAGGCCGTTGATGAATCTGGCACCTAC
Organism: Alphaproteobacteria bacterium UBA7371; assembly: GCA_002469865.1. Lineage (GTDB taxonomy): Bacteria > Pseudomonadota > Alphaproteobacteria > UBA8317 > UBA8317 > UBA8317. Next base: position 7,053 of record DKOD01000118.1, read on the forward strand.
ACCCATGAAGCACCAGGTTTTGCAGGTGCCCAGGTCTATAACCGCAAGGGCAAAGAAGGCGATGCCAACAAAAGGGTGATTGCGGGCTTGTCTGAACAAAACCGCCTCATGGCCCGCGGCCGATTAAAACATTCCTACCCGCATTCATGGCGTTCCAAGGCGCCGCTTATCTACCGCAACACCGATCAATGGTTCATCACCATGGGCGATGGCGATTCCAACGGCCTGCGTGCCCGGGCCTTAAAGGCTATTTCTGAGACGGTATTCTTCCCCGAGCAAGGCCGCCGCCGCCTCGAATCCATGGTGGAAAAGAGGCCTGATTGGCTCCTGTCCCGCCAGCGTGCCTGGGGCGTGCCCATGCCGCTCTTTGTGCATCGCACCACCCGTGAATTGCTTGTGGATGAGGCAGTTAACGAGCGCATCCGCCAGATCTTCGCTGAGGAGGGTTCTGATGCCTGGTTTGCCCGTCCCGCCAAAGACTTTCTGGGGGAACATGACCCGGCGGATTATGAGCAGATTACTGATATTCTAGACGTCTGGTTTGATTCCGGCTCCACCCATGCCTTTGTGCTCGAAGCGCGTGATGACCTGAAATGGCCTGCGGACCTCTATCTGGAAGGTTCTGACCAGCATCGTGGCTGGTTTCAATCATCCTTGTTGGAAGCTTGTGGCACCCGTGGCCGTGCCCCCTATGATCAGGTTTTGACCCATGGCTTCGTGCTCGATGAGCAGGGGCGAAAAATGTCAAAATCCCTTGGCAACATCACCGCCCCTGAAGAAGTGATCCGGGAGTCTGGTGCGGATATCTTACGGCTTTGGGTGGCCTCTTCCGATTACCGGGAAGATTTGCGCATCGGTAAAGAGATCATGAAGACCCATACCGACGCCTACCGGAAAATCCGCAACACCCTGCGTTACCTTTTGGGCAATCTTGGCGACCAAAAGCCAGAACGGCCCCATGATTTGCCTATGCTGGAACGGGCAATTTTGCACCGCATGGCCAAGCTTGACCTGTTGGTGCGTGATGCCTACCGCCAGTATGATTTTGCCAAGGCATTCCATGCCTTGTTCAATTTTTGCACGCTGGATCTGTCGGCGGTCTATTTTGATATCCGCAAAGATGCGCTTTATTGCGACGCCCATGATTCCAACCGTCGGCAGGCCTGCCTTTACGTGCTTGATCAGCTTTTTGAAATGACCACCAGATGGCTTGCCCCCATTTTGCCCTTCACCAGCGAAGAAGCCTTCATGAGCCGTCACGGCACCGATGCTTGTATCCATTTGGAGACATTGCCGGAACCCAATGCCGCATGGGTTGATGATGGTGCCGAGGATGTTTTTGCAAAAATGCTTCAATTGCGCCGGGTGATGCTTGGCGCACTCGAGCAAGCCCGGGATGCGCAACTTATTGGGGGGGCGCTGGACGCCCAGCTCATCATTCACGACCCTAAGGGCCAATGTGCTGAACTTACCAAAGCGATTGGCCTGGCCGAATTGTCCATCACGTCCCATGTCCATGTGCTGTCGGAGGAGGCTGGTGTCCATGCCTTCCGCCTTGATGATGTGGCGGATATTGCGGTGGTGGTGGCCCGGGCGGATGGCGAACGCTGCGAGCGTTGCTGGGTTACTGACACCAAAGTGGCGCCACATCAGGTGGCGCCTCTGGAAGAAACCGCAAAGATTTGCCCGCGTTGTTTGGCGGCCATTAGCTGATGTGGTTGCTTTTGCTCCCGCCGCTTTTGGTGTTTTTGACCGATCAGGCGAGCAAATGGCTCATCCTTTGGTTCATGGATGGACGCATCCCCCCGGTGGTGCCGGTAACGGATTTTTTCAACCTTGTCTTGGTCTTCAACCCGGGCGTTTCTTTTGGGCTCTTTGCCCAGCATGACCCCATGGGTGCCATGATGATGGGACTATTTGCCTTTGTCGTGGGCCTGGTGGTGGTTTATTTTGCCCGCAAGGCCCAAGGCTTGGAAAGGCTGGGCTATGGCTTCATCGCAGGTGGGGCCTTTGGTAATGGCTTGGACCGTTTCTTGCATGGTGCAGTGGTGGATTTTCTGGATTTTCATATCTCGGGATGGCATTTTTGGGCGTTCAACGTGGCCGATGCCGGTATTTCCGTCGGGGTTGGCCTCTTGCTGCTGGCTGGGTTAAGAAGCAGCAACACGAAAGTAGGTGAAGATGCGTCGTAAATTTCTGATCGCCACATTATTGGCCTCCGCCACGGTTGCTTCTTGCTCTGGCGGCAACGAATTTAGCTTTTCTAAGCGCAGCACACCGGATGAGTTCATGGTGCGCCCACGGGCGCCTTTGACCCTGCCGCCTGATTACGAATTGCGTGCCCCGTCTGGCGATCAGCGCCAGGAATATGCCCCATCCACGGCCGAGCGACAGGCCAGGGAAGCGCTTGGCGACACGGGCACATCGGAGCTCACCCCGGCAGAATTGGCCATCCTTAAACAGGCTGGGGCTGACAAGGTTTCTGGCAACATACGTGCTGAGATTGATCGTGAGACGGCAGCCTTGGAAGAGCGCAACCTCTCTGTTCTGGAGCGTGCCCTTGGCCGCAAAGGACGCATCACCCAAACCGTTGATGTGGAAGCTGAGCGGGCCCGGATTAAGAAAAATATCGAAGAAGGCAAACCCATCAGCGAAGGTGAAGTGCCCGTCAAACAGCCTGACCAGGGTGGACTATTCTAAGCCAAATATCATTTTTTGGCTTGTTTATTGCCCCAATGATGCCCAGATCCCGATGTAGTTGAACCCATGCATTTTGGGTTCATAACGCATCCTTAGGGGGTCTCTTTTGAAAAAGTTGGTTGCATGTGTTTTTGCTTGTTTTTCAGCCACGATAGCCATGGCTGACGGTCGTTTTTCGCCTTTGCCAGAACCTTTTATGGGCAAATTATCCAACGGCATGGATGTGCTTGTGGTGCCTGACCGCCGTGCGCCGGTGGCCTATCATGGTGTGTATTATCGTGTGGGTGCCGCCGATGAGGATGCCGGCAAAACGGGTCTTGCCCATTTTTTGGAACATTTGATGTTCAAGGGCACAGAGCAATTTCCCGAGGCACAATTTTCCCCAAGGGTGGCAAAATTGGGTGGTAAGGATAACGCCTTCACCTCGGCCGATATCACAGCCTATTATCAGCGGGTCCCGATCTCGGTTCTTGAAGAGGTTATGGCCATGGAGGCCGATCGGATGACAAATCTGCGGTTGGATGAGGATGATGTGGTGGCCGAGCGGGATGTGGTGCTGGAAGAGCGCTCAACCCGTATTGATAACAGCCCAGCTGCGCAGTTTCGCGAAGAGCTGAATGCTGTTTTTTACCGCAACCACCCCTATGGCAGGCCGTTGGCTGGCTGGCGCAAAGAAATCGAAGGTCTTAGCCGTGAGGACGCCTTGGCTTTTTACAAACGCTTCTACCATCCCAGCAATGCGGTGCTGGTCGTGGCCGGTGATATTTCTGGCCAGGAGGTTTTGGCCATGGCGGAGCGCACCTATGGTAAGATTTTGGGCGACAACCCGCCTCCTGCCCATGTCCGCCCACAAGAACCGCCCATCCGAGCCACACGCATCTTGGAAATGTCTGACCCCAGGGTAGGCAACCCCCAATTTTCCACCTACTTCATGGCCCCATCCTATGTGGGTGAGGGTGGCGAAGATGGTCCCGCTTTGGATGTGCTTGCCCGCCGTTTGGGCAATGACCCATCCGGTCTTCTTTACCGGCATTTTGTGCGCGACCAGAAAAAGGCCCTGTCCATTGGCGCCGCTTATTATGGTGGGGCCAGGGATCATGGCGTTTTCATTATTTATGGCATCCCGGCAGAAGGTGTTTCTCCAGAAGAATTGCATGGGCAAGTGATGGCATTTTTGTCCGAGTTTGGTGCCAAAACACCCTCCCAAGATCGTGTGGAGGTGGACAAAAAAGCCCTGGCTGGCGCCACCCTTTTGGCGCTTGATTCCGTTGGTGCCCTGGCTCAGTCCTATGCCCGCACCGTCACGCTTGGCGGTTCGGTGTCACAAGCAGCTGCCTGGCCCCAAGCCATTGGTGCAGTCACGCCTGAAGATCTTGTGCGGGTGGCCAACAAATACCTCGACCCCAAAACGTCCGTCACGGGCTTCCTCACCAAGGAGGAAAGACCATGATCAAATCGATAATAATAGGCCTCGCGGCCCTGTTGTTCCCCATAAGCGAAAGCGCCAGCATGGATGTTCATAAAATCAAACAAGATGGTTTAAGCGCCCTCATGAGTGAGGACCATACCGTCCCGGTGGTGTCGCTGCGCATGGTGTTTGATGGCGGCAAGCGTTTGGTGCCTGAGGGCAAAGAAGGCGTGGCCCAGCTGGCTTCCTACCTCCTCATGGAAGGCGCGGGGAAGCTTGATGCAGAAGCTATTTCTGACCAGATGGTGGAACTGGCTGCCAACATCAGTTTTTCTGCTGAGCGTGATGGCTTTTCTGTGTCCATCACGTCGGTATCCGATGCCATGCTTGAGGCGGTTGATTTGGCGCTGACCATGCTCACAAAACCCACCCTTGCGGAGGAAGATCTGGCCCGCACAAAGCAGCAAATGCTGGCCTCCATTCGCCGTCGGATGAATGACCCGCAAAGTTTGGCCTTTGCCGCCTTGGCACGTACGGCCTACCCCAATGTCAGCCAAGGACGTGGTGAGACGAGGGGATCGGTTGAGGGGCTCACCAAGAGTGATGTTGAGGCCTATCTCAAAGATCAGGTCCAATCGGCCAAGCTTCTTTTGTCCATGGCTGGGGATTTGGACCAGGAACAGGCCAGGCAAATTCTGGCCCGTGTTGCTTCGGCGCTGCCCGAGGGTCAGCCCATGCCTAAGAAAGATTTTCATGACATGTCAGGGCAGGGCCAACAGGTCTTGGTTTCTCAGGATGTTCCTCAATCCACCGCAGTGATGGCCGTTCCTGGTCTGTTGCGCGAGGATGATGACTTTCTTGCTGCCTATGTGATGAACCATATCCTTGGGGGCGGGGGCTTTTCTTCCCGTCTTACCGATGAGATCCGTGAAAAGCGTGGGCTTGCTTATTCGGCAGCCAGTTTCTTGGCGCCAAGCCGTGAGACCGCAGGCCTCATGATTTATTTTGCCACCCGCAATGATGCGGTGATGGACGCTGTCCAGGTGGCCAAGGATGTGGTGGCAGATGTGGCCCAACATGGTGTGACAGAGGATGAATTGCGCGACGCCAAAGATAATCTTACCGGCTCCTATCCCTTGCGGTTTGATTCCAATGGCAAGATTGCTGGCCATCTCATGGGTCTTCAGATTTCCAACCTGCCGATGGATTACCATATAACCCGCAACGCGTTGGTGGAGGCCATCACTGGCGAGGATATCAAACGCGTGGCCAAGAAGCTTTTGGGTGATTTTGATCCCCTATTGGTCGTGTCCGGTAGCCCAGAAAACTTTGCGCCCAGCCAATCATGGGATGGCGAACAAATTTTTTGATGATTTGGTTGGTGGCAAATATCCACCAACCAAAGCTGACTGTTCAAAAATGCGCAAAAAAAGTTAAGCTTAGGTCATGACGTCCATAATCTTGGTGATTCATGCTTTACCTCAATCTTGATGGCCTGACTGGTTTTGCAGAGGGCTATTATCCCGATCGCATGGCCCGTGGCCGGGACCTGGCCCATGGTGCGGTTGGGGACCTTCGTGACCAGCTGGCTGCCGATGAGGTGGGGCCCCTTTCCATGCTTTGCAAGGATGACGATCTTGGGGCAATGGTTGAGCTTTCTGATTTTTGTTTGGGTTGGGCTCGCCAATTTGTCCTTCTGGGCACGGGCGGCTCAAGCCTTGGGCCCCAAGCTTTGGCCCGTTATCTTGGCCTCACGGGCACCCATGCGGCCATGAATGATAAGGGCATCAATTGGTATTTCCCAGACAATTTGGATGGCCAAGATTTGAAGGCCCTGATGGGTCATCTTGATCTGTCGGCCACGCTCTTTCTGGTGGTGTCGAAATCCGGGAACACGATGGAAACGGCAATCCAGGCAGCCATTGCGCGTCATGTTTTGGAGGCCGAAGGTTTGGACTTGCGCAAGCATATGTTGGTGGTGACGCAACCAAACCAATCCCCTTTGGCCGATTTTGCCGAGGCCAACCGTATCCACCAGCTGGCCCACCCGGAACATGTTGGTGGGCGGTATGCCATGTTCTCGGTGGTGGGCATGTTTCCTGCCATGTTGATGGGCGTTGACCCACGAAAACTGCGTGCTGCCGGGAGGGAAATCCTCGACCAATTCATGCAAATGGGCATGGATCATGATGCCGTTCGCTCAGCCATTGCCATGCATGCCCTGCAAGAGGAGGGCTATAACGCTCAGGTCATGTATCTCTATGGCGATAAATCCATGGTTTTTGGTGCTTGGTACCGCCAGTTATGGGCAGAATCGGTGGGTAAGCAGGGCAGTGGGATCATGACGGATGTGGTTGGTGGCCCCGTGGGTCAGCATTCCCAATTGCAACTCCATTTGGACGGTCCCTCGGACAAAATATTCACGCTTCTCACCATGGAGGATGCGTCAGGCCTTTTGGTGCCGGCGGATGAACAACTTGCCCCCGCAATGGGGGCAGCCGTGGGCCTTGATATTGACCAGCTAACCAGCCTTCAAGCCGAGGCAACTGGCGATGCGCTGAGGGCGCGTAATGCGCCGGTCAGAAGGATCTCCATGGACGGCCAAGAACCTGAAGATTTGGCCCGCTTGATGGTTCATATGATGATTGAGACCATTATTTTTGCGCGGCTTTCTGCGGCCAATCCTTTCGACCAACCGGCAGTGGAAGAAGGCAAAATACGCCTGCGCGAATTGCTGAACCAACGGGCAGGAAGGATGGAGGACATGGCCAATCCATGACCCCATCATGACCCAGGGCATTATTGCCAAACTTGACGAGGCAACAGCCAACCGCATCGCAGCCGGCGAAGTGGTTGAGCGGCCTGCAGCGGTGGTCAAAGAATTGGTTGAAAATGCCCTTGATGCCGGTGCCACCCAAATTGATGTTGTGGTCGAAGAAGCTGGCGCGGCCCTGATCATGGTGGATGACGATGGTAAGGGCATGGTCAAGGGTGATCTGGGCCTTTGTGTGGAACGCCATGCCACCTCCAAAATCCGCTCTGGGGCTGGTCATGATGCGCTCTTGGGCATCAAATCCCTAGGTTTTCGGGGGGAGGCGCTTCCATCCATTGGCGCGGTGGCCAAGCTTGCCATCACCAGCAGGCATTCTGATGAGCCCCATGCCTGGAAATTAGAGGTGGCCGCAGGCCGTCCCCAACAAGCCCAACCAGCCTCACGCAGCCGGGGCACAAGGGTCGAGGTTCGGGACCTTTTTTATGCTGTGCCCGCCCGGCGCAAATTTTTAAAAAGCCCCAGATCAGAAAATTCCGCCATTCTTGATATCATGCGCCGTTTCGCCATGGCCGAACCAAATATTGGCTTTGCCCTTCAAATTGATGGCCGCAAGGCCTTGCAATTGCCAGCGGAACCCCAGGGGCCCGATGGCCACCGAAACAGAATGGGCAGGATTATGGGGCGTGAATTTGTGGACAATGCATGTGCCATTGATGTGGCAAGGGATGGCATGCGGTTGGAGGGTTTTGCCAGCCTACCCACCTATGATCGTGGCACCAGCCAGAACCAATATTTGTTTGTGAATGGCCGCCAGGTGCGTGACCGGCAATTGTCCGGCATGCTTCGGGGTGCTTACTCCGATTTGATTGCCAAGGACCGCCACCCGGCCGTGGTGCTGTTTTTGGATGTGGCGCCAGATCAACTTGATGTGAATGTGCATCCGGCCAAGACCGAGGTGCGTTTTGCCGAGGCCCAACAGGTAAGAGGCCTCATCGTCGGTGGCATCCGCCACGCCTTGTTGGAAGAGGGAAGCCGGGCATCATCCACCGTGGCCAGTGCGGCGCTGCATGCCATGCAGCCACATGGTCAGCGCCCCCATGCGTCCATGCCATTGCGGCCAAGCCAGGGCATGAGGCAAGCCGCCATGGCTTGGCAAGCGCCAGCACCCAATGATTTTGACCAGCAGCATGGGCATGAGCCCTTGGGCTATTCAGTGCCAGGGGCCGTGGCTGATGGAGAATTGGCCCCCGATGACGGGGGGCCGCAACTTCCTTTGGGCCTTGCCAGGGCCCAACTGCATGAGACCTATATCTTGGCCCAAACCAAAGATGGCATTGTGTTGGTGGACCAACATGCAGCCCATGAACGCCTGGTGCTGATGGAATTGCAGGAGGCCTTAGCAGGGCGCAGCATGCCGTCACAAAATCTGCTTGTCCCTGAAATCATTTCCATGCCCCAGGATCGGGTTCTGTCCTTACTTAGCCATGACGAAGAATTGCAATCCATGGGCCTTTATGTGGAATCATTTGGTGATGATGCGGTGGCCGTGCGCGCCGTGCCAGCCCAATTGGTGCGGGGCAATATAGCCCAATTGGTCCAAGATCTGGCCGAGGAATGTGAAGAACTTGGCCATGCGGCATCCTTGAAGGAAAGGCTTGAATTGGTGGCCGCCACCATGGCGTGCCATGGCTCGGTCCGTTCGGGCAGGCGGCTTAATGGCGAAGAAATGAACAGCCTCTTGCGCCAGATGGAAGCCACACCATTTTCTGGGCAATGCAACCATGGGCGGCCCACCTATGTGGAGCTGAAGCTGGCTGATATTGAGAAGCTTTTTGGCCGCCGTTAGGCGCTGTAATAATGCAAGCAATTGCGGCCATAACGCCTGGATTCCAGGAAGGTGAAGCCTGGAACATCTTCAAAAATAGGTTCCTTAGCGTCACTTTCTGCAACCAAAATCCCCCCATGCCGCAGGATATTTGCTGTGCCCAATTGGGCCAAAAGACCCGTTATGATGGCCTCGCCATAGGGTGGGTCCATGAACACAAGATCAAAGGGCCCAAGATTTTTGTATGCGCTCATGTCCCGGGCGTCACCGGGAATAATTTTCTGGGCGGTTGTCGGTACCCGCCGAAGGTTATGCTCCAGGGCCCCACGGGCCTCCGAATCCTGTTCCACAAAACAGGCAAAAGCAGCCCCACGGGACAGAAATTCGAGGCCAACCGCACCGGTGCCGGCAAAAAGATCAAGAACACGCAAACCCTCCAGCCCACCACCAAACCGATGGGTCAAGGCATCGGCCATGGCAGCCCTTGCCCTTTCCGATGTTGGCCGCACCGAAAGCCCTTCTGGGGCCAGAAGGCGTTGGCCACGATAAAGACCCGACACCACCCTCATCGGCGTTTGGCCCCAATGCCAAATTCCTGGGCCGTTTTCTCCCCAAATTGTTCGCGAAGCATCTTGGCCGGGATTTCCTCAAGGCCATCCACCGGCAATTTGCCCAGTTGGAATGCCCCATAACTGACCCTGATCAGGCGTGAGACCTTACAGCCAAGATGCTCAAAAATCCGACGGATTTCTCGGTTTTTGCCTTCCTTGATACCCACGGCCACCCAGCTATTGGCGCCCTGCTGGGCTTCCAGCATGCTATTGACCGGCCCGTATTCAATGCCGTCCACGGTTACCCCACCGCGCAGGCCATCGAGCATGCGCTGGGTGATGCGGCCATAGACACGAACCCGATAGCGGCGCACCCAACCATTGGCTGGCAGCTCCAGATGTCGGGCCAAGGCGCCATTATTGGTCAAAAGGATCAAGCCCTCGGTGTTCAAGTCCAAACGCCCCACGGACACCACATGACCAAGCCGCGGCTCGACATTGGCAAACAAAGTTGTGCGGTCTTGAGGATCAGAACGGGTGCAGATCACCCCGCTTGCTTTGTGGTAGCGCCAGACACGCGTTTCTTCCGGCGCCTTGATGACCTCGCCATCAAGTGCAATTTGGTCGCTGGCAACCACCTTAAAAGAGGGGTGTGCAATGGGTTGCCCGTTTACGCTTACCCGGCCGTCGGTTACGAAGGTTTCGCAGGCGCGCCGCGAGCCCAGGCCACAACGGGCCAAATAGGCCGCGATTCTGGTGCCTGCATCATTGTTGCTCATATTGTCTGGCCTCACGGGGCTTTTTACATTTGTTCAAGAGGCGTGGGGGGTAGACCCGATTGCTGTTGCGGTCAAGTTGGATGGAAGAGGCACTTAGCCTGGCGCAGGCTGCTGCGGATGCCGGCGAGGTTCCTGTTGGCGCGGTGATTACCGACGGCCAGGGTCGGTTGTTGGCGGCTAGGCGCAACGAAATGCGTAAGCTCAATGATGCCACGGCCCATGCCGAATTGCTGGCAATACGTGATGCCATGGCGGCTTCCGGCCGCGACCGGCTCGAGCAATGCGACCTTTATGTCACCTTGGAACCTTGCACCATGTGTGCCGGTGCCATCGCCCATGCCCGCTTGCGCCGGGTTTATTATGCAGCCGAGGATGTCAAAGGCGGTGCGGTGGATAATGGGGTGCGGTTTTTTCATCAGCCCAGTTGCAACCATAAGGTCGAGGCCATGGGCGGCCTTTATCAGGTTCGTGCTGAGAAATTGCTCAAAGAATTCTTTGCCACCAAGCGTTGATGGGCAATTTGTTAATCCTTCAAGGCGCGGTGTCCAATATCACGGCGGGCATATCCTTCTGGCCAATCAATCTGCCCCACAAGGTCATAGGCCTTGTCCCGAGCTTCTTGAAGGCTTGCCCCGGTGGCGGTCACATTTAAGACCCGCCCACCTTGGGCCAAGAATTGATCGCCATGGGCCTTGGTTCCGGCATGGAAGATCATGCAACCATCGCCCAGCTGGTTGGGTAAGCTAATCGAAGAGCCTTTCTGCGGTGTACCGGGATAGCCTGGCGCGGCCATGACGACGGTGATGGCATGGTTGGCCCCCATGGTTACTGGGCGTAAGGGCATCTGACTGTGGGCCAGGTCATTCAGCATGGCCAACAGATCCCCCTCGGCCCGCATCATCAGGGCCTGGCATTCGGGGTCCCCAAAGCGGGTATTAAATTCAATAAGGCGGGGGCCGGTATCGGTTAGCATCAGCCCACAAAACAAAACGCCCTCATAGGGAATATTCCGACGGGCCATTTCTGCGATGGTGGGGGCCACAATCTGATCCATGGCCTGTTGCTCAAGTTCTGGGCTGAACATAGGGGCTGGGCTGTATGCCCCCATGCCCCCGGTATTGGGCCCCTGGTCGCCCTCATGGATTCTTTTATGGTCCTGGGCCGAACCAAAAGCGTGGATTTCCTCACCGGCCACCAGCACAAAAAGGCTGACCTCATCACCGGTCATGTATTCCTCAACCACCAAAATATTGCCTGCCTCGCCATGGGCGCCCGAGGCCATGTCATCAATAGCGGCCAATGCTTCTGCAAGGCTCATGGCAACCACCACACCCTTACCTGCAGCAAGGCCATCTGCCTTGATCACAATCGGTGCGCCTTGTTCTGTCACATAGGCACGGGCTGCATCGAAATCATCAAACACACGGGCCTTGGCAGTGGGCACGCCGGCGGCTTCGGCGATGTCCTTGGTGAAGGCCTTGGAGGCCTCCAATTGGGCGGCTTCTTTGCTGGGGCCAAAGGTGGGGATGGAATGGGCCCTCAGCGCATTGGTCACGCCAGCGGCCAATGGTGCTTCCGGCCCCACCACCACTAGGTCAATGTCATGGTCCTTGACCGCGGAGAGAACGACGTCTTTGTCACAAATATCCCCAGACACGATCTGGCCGAGCATGGCCATGGCATCGGAGCCTGGCATCATGATCAGACGGGTCAATAAGGGCGATTGGGCCATGCGCCAAGCCATGGCATGTTCTCGGCCACCGCCACCTAAGAGAAGGACATTCATAGGGCAACTCCATCCATAAAGGGCCCGAATTCAAGCCCGTTGGACAAGGGTCTATGACACAGGCTAGGCAGGATCAATCACTGTGCTTGAATGGGGCTTTAACATGTCGGACGTCATGGGTTTTAACCTACCTGAACGCAGTGTCTCGGAATTGTCCCAGGACATTAAGGCGATGATGGAGGATGGCTTTTCCTATTTGCGCGTGCGCGGTGAGGTTGGCCGGGTCTCCCGACCATCATCGGGTCACCTTTATTTTGATTTAAAAGAGGGTCCGGCAGTGCTTTCTGCCGTCTGCTGGCGTTCCAACGTGGCACGTTTGGCCGAACAGCCCGTGGAGGGTCAGGAAATGATCCTAACCGGGCGCCTTACGACCTTCCCGGGCCAGTCCCGCTATCAATTGCTGGTGGATTCGGTGGAAATTGCAGGCCGTGGTGCCCTGATGGCGGCCTTGGAAGCATTGCGGGCAAAGCTTCAGGGGGAGGGGTTGTTTGACCCTGAACATAAACGCCCATTGCCCTTCATGCCCGCACGTGTGGGGGTGGTGACATCGCCAAGTGGCTCGGTGCTTCGCGACATCATCCACCGCATGCGCGATCGCTTTGCAACGCCCATAACGTTATGGCCGAGCCGGGTGCAGGGTGACGGCGCCGGGCGTGAACTCACCCATGCCATCAGGGGGCTGTCGCGGATGGTGGAAGATGGCCATGAGCTCGCCCCAGATGTGGTGATCCTTGCCCGTGGTGGCGGTTCATTCGAGGATTTGTTTTGCTTTAACGATGAGGAATTGGTGCGGGCCGTGGCCGCATGCCCCGTGCCTGTTGTGTCGGCCGTGGGTCACGAAACCGATGTAACCTTGGTGGATTTTGCAGCCGATTTGCGCGCGCCCACGCCATCGGCAGCGGCAGAATTGGTGTTCCCTCTCGGCGAGGCGTTGGCAAAGGATCTTAGCCGTGCGTCGGCCCGTATGGACCGGCTTTTGCAGCAACGGGTGCATCAGATGGAGCAGCGGCTTGATTATGCCGAACGTTTTCTTCGTGGTGGTGCCCAACGTTTGGCCCAGGCGCAAACACGCTTGCAACAAGCCACAAGACGCCTCGATCGGGCGCCTGGCCAATCATCACGCAACGCTGCCCAAAGGTTGGCTCTTGCGGGCAAGAGGCTTACCCCTGGCAGGCTTTTGGAGCGTCATAATTCTTGGTCGAGGCATTTGGTTGCGTTGGGCCGTCGGGGTGATCAGGAGATCCAGCGGCGCGTTCATGATGCCGGCGAGAGGCTCGTCCATTTGGCGCGGATGATGGAGGTCATGTCCCACCGCAATGTGCTCGCCCGGGGTTACATGATTGCCCGCAACGAAAAAGGTGACGTGGTCACGCTTTCTCAAATTGAGGGCCCTTCATTTTGGCTTGAGGATGCCGGTGGTAGGGCCGAGGCGACCATCATCAAAAAAGCCTAGGAAAGATAAGGTAAAGCGAAGCTATTTTTATGCTGATCCTTGACATTGTCTTTCCATCTTGGTGGACAAAAGGATTCACAAAACCACTGAGCATGGGCTAGCGATGGTCATTGCCATCACCCTTTTTGCACGCGATCAGCAAGCCAGTTTTTTACCAATTTGGGATCGTCAAATTCCAAGCGCATGATGAGTGGGTAGGCAAGGCTGCGGAGGTTTTTGTCAAGCCGCACCATGTCCTTTTCCGTGGTGATCAGCAGGGCCCTGGCTTTCCTGGCGTCATCGGCCATGCGCTTGACCATTTTTGCCGGAATGGGCTGGTGGTCGGCAAAGGCATGACGCGCGATGAGTTTGGCGCCCATATCTTCAAGGGCTGCAAAAAACCGTTTGGGACGGGCGATGCCACAAAA